>DAIPZP010000081.1:0-7475 GCA_036782155.1 Propionibacteriaceae bacterium | reverse complement strand
CTGACGGGCAAGGGCTACTCCGGGCTGGTCTCGTTCGGGCTCAAGGCCGGCCGCGCGGCGGGGGAGAAGTTCATCGAAGCCCTGGAGCTGTTCAGCCACGTGGCCAACATCGGGGACGTCCGTTCGCTCGCGATCCACAACGCCTCGACCACGCACTCCCAGCTCAATTCCGACGAGCTCCGCGCCGCCGGAGTGCCGCCGGAGATGGTGCGGCTCTCGGTCGGGATCGAGCACGTCGACGACCTGATCGCCGACCTCGAGCAGGCGCTCACGAAGGCGGGTGCCTGAAACCAGGTGACATCGTCTGACGGGGTCGGCATCGCCCTGACCCGCACAGCAACACTGTTCGACCAGGCCAACCCGCTCCAGCTCAGCAGGGGCGGGAGGCTGGCGCCAGTCGAGGTGGCGTACGAGACCTACGGCACGCTCGGCCCTGCCCGCGACAACGCCGTGTTCCTCTGTCACGCGCTCACCGGCGACGCCCACGCTGCGGGTTACCACGAGGGCGACACCCGCCCGGGATGGTGGGACAACCTGATCGGCCCTGGCCGGCCACTCGACACCGATCGGCTGTACGTGGTGTGCGCCAACCTGCTCGGTGGCTGCCAGGGAACCACCGGGCCGTCGACGATCGACCCCGACACTGGTCGCGCGTACGGCCTCGACTTCCCGCTGCTCGACATGGGCGACTTCGTGACGGTGCACCGAGCCCTGCTGGATCACCTCGGCATCGAGAAGCTGCTCGCGGCATTCGGCGGGTCGCTGGGCGGGATGCAGGTGCTCGAGTGGGCGCTGACCTACCCGGAGGATCTCCGTCACGCGATAGTGATCGCGGCCTCCTCCCGGCTCTCGGCGATGAACATCGCGTTCAATGCCGTGGCACGCGAAGCGATCACGAGGGACCCGGGGTTCTCCAGCGGGCAGTACGTCGCCGCCGGCACCCTCCCCGATCGTGGGCTGTCGATCGCCCGGATGATGGCGCACATCACGTACCTCTCCGAAGAGGCGATGGCCGACAAGTTCGGCCGTACGCCGCAGCTGGCCGAGCTCGCTCCAGGGTTCGGCGCGGACTTCGCCGTGGAGAGCTACCTGCGCCACCAAGGGGAAGCGTTCCTGGAGCGGTTCGACGCGCTCAGCTACCTGTACCTCACGCGGGTCATGGACTACTACGACCCCTTCGCTCGCAAGGGGGCGACGGACGCCGCCGCGGCCAGCGCGGTGCGCTTCCTGGTCGCCAGCTTCACCTCCGACTGGCGGTTCTCCTCGTCGCACTCCCGGCGGATCGTGCGCCACCTCGAGCAGTCAGGTATCCCCGTGACGTACCGGGACATCGAGACCGCCGGCGGCCACGACTCGTTCCTGCTGGAGATCGAGCCATACCACGAGACGATCCGCGCCTACATGGATCGCGCGCTGGAGGAGATCCGATGACGTTGCGCGCCGACCTCGCCTTCGTGGCCGACCTTGTACAGCCCGCCTCGCGCGTGCTGGACCTGGGCTGCGGCACGGGGACGTTGCTCAGTCACCTGGCCACGGAGAAGTCCTGCTCCGGTACCGGGGTAGAGATCGACGCGGACGCAGTCCTGGTGGCCATCCGGTCAGGCGTCCCCATCATCGAGCTCGACATGGACTACCAGCTGTCAGAGTTCGCCGACCACTCGTACGACGTCGTCGTCCTCTCGCGCACCCTGCAGACGCTGCGCCGGCCGCACCTCGTGCTGCAGGAGATGATCCGGATCGCGCCGCGGGTCATCCTCTCGATGCCGAACTTCGGCTACTGGAGGAACCGCGTCAGGCTGGCGCGCGGACGGATGCCGATGTCGAAGGAGATGCCGTACGACTGGTACGACACCCCCAACCTGCACCACGCCACGCTCGTCGACCTCGAGGACCTGTTCCGGAACGTCGGGCTTGTGGCGCTGGAACGCATCCCGCTCACGGTCGACGGCCAGCGCCTCAAGCTGCCGGAGGCCACCGCCACGTGGGCGGCGGCCTCAGCGGTGTACGTGCTCGGCGGCGCCTGAGCTCAGATCAGGCCCTTCCCCGACAGCCACGCCTTGGCGATGTCGGCGGACTTCTTCTGCTCGTTGACGCTCTGCGAGTTCAGCGTGCGCAGGTCCTCAGCCGACAGGGCGGCGTTGACCTTGTCGATCGCCGCTGACGCGGTCGAGTTGACCTTGCTGGAGACCAGCGGGACCACGTTCTGAGGCAGGATCAGGTTCTTCGGGTCCTCGAGCACCACGAGGTTGTTCGCCACGATCGACGGGCTGGCCGAGTAGATGTCGGCGAAGTCAGCCTTGCCGTCGGTGAGCGCCTTGACCGTCAGCGGGCCTCCGGAGTCTTCGACCGGTACGACCTGGACGGTCACCCCGTACAGGGTCTTGAGGCCGGGGGGACCGTACGGGCGCGTCGCGAACTCGCTGTTCGCCGCGATCGTCAGCGACTTCGTCACCTTGCCCAGATCGGCCAGCGACGTGACGCCGTACTGCGCCGAGAACGCCTTGGTGGTGGTGTACGTGTCCTGGTCGTTCGCGGCCGCCGGGGTGAGCACCCGCAGCCCCGAGGGAAGGACCTTCGTCAGGGCGGCCTGCACCGAAGCGGAGTCGGTCACCGTGGCGGTCTTGTCGAGGTACTGGAGGAGGTTGCCGTTGTACTCGGGGAAGACGTCGATCTTCCCGCCGATGATCTCAGGGAGGTAGACCTCTCGCTGACCGATCTGGTACTGGCGGGTCACCGTGATGCCGGCCTTCTCGAGGACCTGTGCGTAAAGCTCGGCGACGATCTCGTTCGAGTAGTACTGCTGTGAGCCCACGACCAGCGGACCACCACTGCTGGATCCGGCCGCTGCCGAGGAGCTGGACGACAGGGGGTTGGAGGTGGAGCAGGCGGACAGGGCGGCCAGGCCGGCGAGTGTGGCGAAGCCTCGGCGGGTCAGAGACATGGGAGCCTTCCGTGCAGGGGTTGACGTTCTGGTGAGTCGCAGCAGGTAACCACTGGCTTTCGGTGCGTATTCCCACGTTACGCCTCCGCGCTATCGGTCTCGGAGCGCCTCGGCGAAGCGCGTGGCCGACGACCCGAGGGAGAGCTCGATGCACAGCTGGTCGAAGCGGGCAGGGTCCGCCACCTCTCGGGGCAGGCTCAGGTCGCCGGGAAGCAGCAGATCGGTACGGACGGCCACGACCTGCCGAGCTCGACCGATGTAGTCGCCGGCTGCGGCGAGCTTGGCGGCGACGCTGGGGGAGAGGCTTGTCGCGGCGGCGATGCCTTCCAGGTCGCCGTGCTCCGCGAGCAGCTTGGCGGCGGTCTTCTCTCCGATGCCGGCGACGCCAGGGAGGCCGTCGGACGGGTCGCCGCGCAGCACCGCGTAGTCGACGTACTGGGCGCCGCAGATGCCGTAGCGGGTGGCGAGCCAGCCGTCGTCGACGGTCTCGTACTTGGAGATTCCTCGTGCGACGTAGAGCACAGAGACGTCGTCGGTCACGAGCTGGAACAGGTCCCTGTCGCCAGTCACGATGTCGACGTGCCCTGGCGCGCCTGTGGCGAGGGTGCCGATGACGTCGTCCGCTTCGTATCCGTCGGCACCGACCGTGGCGATCCCGGCGGCATCCAGTACCGCCGCGATCAGCGGGACCTGGATGCTGAGCGCGGCTTCCGCAATCTCGGCGACACCCGAGGCAGCGCCTCGTCCGCCGGCGCCGATGGGCAGCGACGGGTCAGCGGGAGCGCCGGATGCTCCGCCGGCGACGCGATGGGACTTGTACGAGTCGATCAGTGCCACGCGCCAGCTGGGCCGCCAGTCGTTGTCCCAGCACGCCGCGACCTCGTCCGGATGCGTCTCCCGCACGAACTTGGCGATGATGTCGAGCAGCCCGCGGACCGCGTTCACCGGCGTGGTCCCGTCGGCCGCGTAGAGCGTGGGGACGCCGAAGTAGGCACGGAAGTAGAGCGAGGCCGTGTCGAGCAGGAGGCGGCGTGGCGGCATGGGCAGAGGCTACCCCGCGTGGCGTATGGCGCAGCCCCGCGCGGGCGGCAGCCCCTGCGGTATGGCGCAGCCCCGCGCGGGCGGCAGCCCCTGCGGTACGCTCCCCGTCGTGTCGACACGCGCCGCCGGGGGCCCTGCCACGTCCAGCAAGGGACGCCTGTCACCCGGTGCTCGACGAGGCCTCGCCGCAGCCGCCGGGATCCTCACGGCGCTCGCGTTCCAGCCGTACAACCTGTGGCCGCTGGTCGTCGTCGGCATCGCGGCGCTCACCGTGCTCGTACGCGGTCGGACGCTGCGGCAGGGATTCGGCACCGGCTATGTCTTCGGGGTGGCCTTCCTGGCCCTCACGGTCGGATGGACGTACGTCATCGCCGTCCCCGTAGCGGTCCTTCTCGTCGTCGTATGGGCCCTCTGGTTCGCCGGTGTCGGCCTCGTCACGGCTCTCGTCGCGAGACTCCCGGCCTGGCCCTTGTGGGTCGCGACCGAGTGGGTGCTCGTGGAGTACCTCTACTCCCGTGTCCCCTGGGGTGGCTTCGGCTGGACCAGGCTGGCGTTCACCCAGGCCGACTCCCCGCTTTCCGGCCTCTTCCCGTACGTGGCGACCACCGGCGTGTCGTTCCTGGTGGCCCTTCTCGCGACGGGACTGGCATGGGCGTACTCGGCGTACCGCACGACGACCGGCCGACAGCGCCTGCGAGCCGTGGCGGTCGTCAGCCTCGCGTACGTGCTCGCTATCGGTGGCGCGGTAGCCGCGCGAGCAGTCACCCACACGTCGCAGCCCACCGACACGATCACCGTCGGGATGGTGCAGGGCAACGTCGACGGGGTCGGGCTCGAGGCGTTCGGCCGGGCCAGGTCGGTCACGAACAACCACATGTCGGAGACCGTGACGCTCATGGCGCAGGCGCGGGCGGGGCTCCTGCCCGTTCCGGACTTCGTGCTGTGGCCGGAGAACTCCACAGACATCGACCCGATCCTCGACACCGAGACCAAGCAGGTCGTCTCGACGGCGACCAAGATCGCCGGCGTACCCATCCTCGTCGGAGCAGTGACGGACGGTCCAGGTGCCTACGAGCGGCAGACGACGGCGCTGTGGTGGGACCCGGTGACCGGTCCGGGCGCGATCTACCACAAGCGGAACCTCGTGCCGTTCGGTGAGTGGATCCCGCTGCGCGCTCAGCTGCTGCCGTTGGTGCCGATGCTCAAGCTCGTCGGTGCGCAGAGTGTGCCGGGGAACGGCCCGGGTGTGCTGAGCGTCGACGTGCCGCAGCACGGTACGACCCGGATCGGCGTGCTGATCTGCTTCGAGCTGGCGTACGACCAGACCGTGCGGGAGATGATCCAGGGCGACGCATCCACTGGTGGCGGCGCCCAGCTCGTCACCGTGCAGAGCAACAACGCCACGTACGCCGGAACCGGCCAGATCAGCCAGCAGTGGGCCATCACCCGGATCCGGGCCATGGAGACGCAGCGCGAGATCCTTGTGGCGACGACGAATGCGCTCAGCGGCTACATCGCGCCGGACGGCACCGTCGTGTACGAGACCCACCAGCGAACACCGGCCTCGACCAGCGTCGTCATGCCGGTACGAAACGGGCTGACGCCGGCAATGAGGTTCGGCGCCGGCATCGAGCTCGCCTTGGTCGCCATAGCCGTGGCCGCACTCGCCGCAGCAGCGTGGCGCAGCCGCCCCGCGCGGGCGAAGGCTTCGACAGTAGGTCAGAATGGAACGGCCCCTTCCAGCTGAAAGGTCCTCCGTGGTCAACGACGTACCCCTCGACAAAGTCTTGGTGATCATTCCGACGTACAACGAGGCGGAGAACATCGAGCCGATCATCGCGAGGTTGAGACGATCCGTCCCCACGGCGCATGTTCTCGTGGCTGACGACAACTCGCCCGACGGTACGGGCGAGATCGCGGATCGCCTCGCCGAGGCTGACGACCACGTCCACGTGATGCATCGCAAGGGTAAAGAAGGACTCGGCGCGGCCTACCTCGCGGGCTTCACCTGGGGCCTCGACCAGGGGTACGACGTCCTCGTCGAGCACGACGCGGACGGCTCGCACCAGCCGGAGCAGCTACCCGCGGTGCTCGAAAGGCTCAAGACGGCAGACATGGTCAAGGGCTCGCGGTACGTACCGGGCGGGAGTGTCGTGAACTGGCCGAAGTCGCGGGAGTTCATCTCGCGCGGCGGCAGCCTGTGGACGCGCCTCATGCTCGGGATCGACGTGAAGGACATCACGGGAGGGCTGAATGCGTTCCGCGCGGGGACCCTTCGCGCCATCATCCCGAAGATCTCCAGCGTCGGCTACAACTTCCAGGTCGACCTCACGTGGCAGGCGCTCCAGCAGGGCTTCACCGTCGCCGAGGTTCCGATCGAGTTCGTGGAACGCGAGCGGGGCCAGTCGAAGATGAGCTCGAGGATCGTCGTCGAGGCACTGTTCCGCACCACCGCGTGGGGGATCCGTCACCGCCTGTCCCAGCTGAAGAACCTTGTCAGTCGGGGCGGCAAGGCCGAGGCGTAGGAGCGCTATGGGGTCCTCTCGAAGGGGTTGGGTCGTCTGGCTGGTCGTAGGCCTGATCATCGCCCTGCCCATCGCTGAAGTCGCCGTCCTCATCGCCACGGGGCGCCTGATCGGCGCCTGGCCCACGATCGGGCTCATGCTCGCGACCTCGCTCCTCGGTGCGTGGTTGGCCCAGCGCGAAGGACGGCGCTCCTGGGCGGCGTTGCGCCGAGCCTTCGCTGAGGGCCGGATGCCGACCGGTGAGCTGGCCGACACCGTACTGGTGATGATCGGCGGACTCTTCCTCATGCTGCCGGGCTTCATCTCGGACGTCATCGGACTGATCTGCCTGCTGCCGTTCACCCGGCCGCTCGGCCGCAAACTGCTCACCTGGCTCGTGGAGCGCGCGGCAGCGAATCGCGGGATCAACCTCGACAACCTGCGCAACCAGGCAACGATCATGCAGGACCCGTCGAGCGTGATCCACGGCGAGACCGTACCCGATGCTCAGCAGCCTCCGACGGACGACGTCGTCATCCGCGGCGAGATCGAGGACTGACGCCCGACCTCAGTCCTGCTTGCGCAGGATCTCCAGCCGTTCGGCCATGAGCTCTTCGAGCTCAGGGATGCTGCGGCGCTCTCGGAGCATGTCGTAGTGCGTACGGGGCGCCTTGACGTCCTTCTCCTCAGCGCGAGTCCCATCGGCGCGCACCGCGGTCTTGCCGCACTTCGTGCACTCCCACTCAAGGGGCAGCTCGGCTTCCTCGGAGAACATCACGGTGAAGTGGTGACCCGTTGGGCAGTCGAACGCGACCTCCTGGCGAGGAGCGAACTCCACCCCTGTTGCGTCCTCGAAGCTACGAGCGCCGATACTTCTGCCTCGTAATGCTCTGTCGGCCATGGTCGACCTCCTTCTGACTTAGATCAACGCGTCGAAGTCTTCGCCTGTTCCGTGGGAATGTCACGGACTCTGAGCATCACGATGAGTC
>DAIPZP010000080.1:2011-7485 GCA_036782155.1 Propionibacteriaceae bacterium | reverse complement strand
CAGTCCGCGCATCCCGAAACGCACGGAACACGAGTCTCTTGAGGTCGAAGTATCTTCTTGAGTGGCTTAACATGGGTTGACGGATCGGGCGTCACCGCTCGACCTCGACAACGACGAACGAGGGGCAACGTGGCCATTCAGCCCGACCAGGACGTATCTGCTGCGGCGCAGGACTTCGGCGCCAACGACTGGCTCATCGAGGAGATGTACGAGCAGTACGAAGCCGACCCGTCCTCCGTCGACGCAACCTGGGCGGATTTCTTCCGCAGCCACAAACCCAGCATGCCGGTCACCCCGTCCGAACCGATCGAACCGACTGAACCGATCTCGAGCTCAGCGATCACCCCCGTGCCGCAGCCCGCGCCTCTTCCTCGGCTCGAGCAGGAGCCTCCGGCTCGGGCGTCGGCCGTCGCGCAGACACCTGCTCCGGCTGCCGCGCCCGAACAGCGAGCGCCCGAACCGGCCAAGCCTTCGTCCGGCACGTCCGAGGTGCCCGAGCCGGTCCCCTCCGCGCCCGTCCGGCAGGCCACATCAGCGACGCCGTCGCCCAAGGCACCTGTCACGGCCACGCCCGACCTGAGCGCGGTCAACCAGGCGTACCTCCCGGCTCAGCCCCCGAGCTTCTCGAAGCGCCCGGCCCCCATCACGGACCACCCGACGAAGGCGACCCTGCGGGGTGCGCCGTTGAGGACCGCGAAGAACATGGACAGCTCGCTGGAGATGCCCACAGCGACCAGCGTCCGTGCCGTGCCCATGAAGCTCGTCATCGACCACCGCACGATGATCAACGCCCACCTCGCCCGCACGATCGGCGGCAAGGTCTCGTTCACCCACCTCATCGGGTACGCGATGGTGCAGGCGCTCAAGATGGTGCCCGCGATGAACGTCGCGTACGAGGTCGTCGATGGCAAGCCGACGCTCGTCGAGCCGGACACGATCAACCTCGGGATCGCGATCGACATGACCAAGCCGGACGGCACACGTCAGTTGCTCGTCCCCAACATCCGTAGCTGCGAGCAGCTGACCTTCGGTCAGTTCTGGAGCGCCTACGAGGAGGTCGTCGCCAAGGCACGAAAGGGCACCCTCACGGTCGACGACTTCGCCGGCACCACGGCCACGCTCACCAACCCCGGCGGCATCGGCACGAACCACTCGATCCCCCGGCTGATGGCCGGTCAGGGCCTCATCCTCGGCGTGGGCTCGATCGAGTACGCACCTGGCTACCTCGGCGCGAGCGCAGAGCGGCTCAACGAGCTGGGCGTCTCGAAGATCATGACGCTCACCTCGACGTACGACCATCGCGTGATCCAGGGCGCCCAGTCCGGCGAGTTCCTGCGCTCGATGGAGCAGCTGCTGCTCGGCAAGAACGGCTTCTACGAGGAGATCTTCACCTCGCTGCGCATCCCGTACGCACCGCTCGAGTGGGACACCGACATCTACGTCGGCAGCGCCCCGGAGCTGGTCGACAAGGAGGCCCGGGTCCTCGAGCTCATCGCGTCGTACCGCGCGCTCGGTCACCTCATGGCCGACATCGACCCGCTGACGTACCGGATGCGCCGCCACGCGGACCTCGACCTCAAGACGCACGGGCTCACGCTGTGGGACCTCGACCGGACGTTCCCCTGTGGATCGCTCGGCGGCAAGCGGCGCACCGCGATGACGCTGCGTGACGCCCTCGAGATCCTGCGCGACGCGTACTGCCGTCACGTGGGCGTCGAGTACATGCACATCACGAACCCGGAGCAGCGCATCTGGTTGCAGGGGAAGCTCGAGCAGCCGCCAGTGGCGCTGAACCGCGACGAGCACCTGCGGATCATGGACAAGCTCAACGAGTCCGAGATCTTCGAGACCTTCCTCCAGACGAAGTTCATCGGTCAGAAGCGGTTCTCCCTCGAAGGTGGCGAGTCGACGATCGTCGCCGTGGACGAGATCTGCGAGCAGGCCGCCGACACCGGCCTCAGCGAGGTCATCATCGGGATGCCGCACCGTGGCCGGCTCAACGTGCTGGCCAACATCGTCGGCAAGTCGTACGGCCAGATCTTCCGCGAGTTCGAAGGCAACATGGACCCGCACGGGACCCAGGGCACCGGTGACGTGAAGTACCACCTGGGCGCGGAGGGCGAATTCGTGTCCGCGATCGGCAGCCGGATCCGGGCATCCGTCGCCGCCAATCCCTCCCACCTCGAGGCCGTCGATCCCGTGGTCGAGGGCATCGCCCGCGCCAAGCAGGACCGCCTCTCGAGCGACCACGAGTTCCCCGTACTGCCGATCCTGCTGCACGGTGATGCGGCGTTCGCCGGTCAGGGCGTCGTGTACGAGACGTTGCAGATGTCCCAGCTGCGCGGCTACAAGACCGGGGGCACGATCCACGTCGTCGTCAACAACCAGGTCGGCTTCACCACCGCCCCGGTGGAGTCCCGCAGCTCGACGTACTGCACCGATGTCGCGAAGGTCGTCGAGGCCCCGGTCTTCCACGTGAACGGCGACGATCCCGACGCGTGCGTACGGGTCGCGCGCCTGGCGTTCGAGTTCCGCCAGCGGTTCCACAAGGACGTCGTCATCGACCTCGTGTGCTACCGCCGACGCGGTCACAACGAGGGTGACGACCCGAGCTTCACCCAGCCGCTGATGTACGACCTCATCGAGGCCAAGCGATCCACCCGCAAGATCTACACCGACGCGCTCATCGGCCGTGGCGACATCTCGACCGACGACGCCGACGAGTACGCGGAGAAGTTCCGGGTGAGGCTGGAGACCGTCTTCAAGGAGATCCGCTCCATGACGGCCGACGCCTCCGCGGACGAGGAGTACCGCAAGGTCCCGTACTACCCGTCCAAGCTCGGCAGGGGCGTCGGCACGAGCATCAGCGCCGACGTCATGGAGCGTGTCGCCGCCGCCATGACCGAGTTCCCCGAGGGCTTCACCGTGCATCCGAAGGTGCTCCCCCAGCTGGAGCGGCGCGCAACGATGATCCGTACCGGGCCGATGGACTGGGCGACCGCGGAGGCGCTGGCCCTGGGCTCGCTGCTCTTGGAAGGCCGACCGATACGCATGACCGGCCAGGACACGCGCCGCGGGACGTTCTCCCAGCGGTTCGCCGCCGTGGTCGACCGTCGCACGAACGAGGCCTGGGTTCCCCTGCAGCATCTCGCCGAGGGACAGGGCAACTTCGACATCTACGACTCCCTGCTCAGCGAGTACGCGGCGATGGGTTTCGAGTACGGCTATTCCGTGGCCGCACCCGAAGCGCTGGTCTGTTGGGAGGGCCAGTTCGGCGACTTCGCCAACGGCGCCCAGACGATCATCGACGAGTTCATCGCCGCGGGTCAGGCGAAGTGGACGCAGAAGTCCGGCGTCGTGCTGCTGCTCCCCCATGGCTACGAGGGCCAGGGGCCGGACCACTCCAGCGCCCGTATCGAGCGGTGGCTGCAGCTCTGCTCCGAGGGCGCCCTAGCCTTGTGCCAGCCGTCCACCCCGGCAAGCTACTTCCACCTGTTGCGCACCCACGCGTACGTGAACTGGCACCGGCCCGTCGTGATCATCACGCCGAAGTCGATGCTGCGGAACAAGCTCGCCATGTCGATGCCGACGGACATCACCGGCAGTAGCTGGCAGCCGGCGATGGACGACCCGACGATCAGCGATCCTGCGGCCGTGACCCGACTCGTGCTCTGCTCCGGCAAGATCCGGTGGGAGCTCGTCGCGGCCCGCGAGAAGTACGGCCTGGCGGGGCAGGTGGCGATCATCCCGCTCGAGCGGCTGTACCCGCTGCCGACGAAGGAGCTGGCTGCCATCCTCGACCGCTACCGCCATGTCACGGACATCCGGTACGCCCAGGACGAGCCCTCCAACCAGGGCGCATGGTGGTACATGGAGCGCAACCTGCCCGAGGCGATCAAGGGCGTCCTTCCCGACTACGACCTCGTCATGACGCCGTTCACGAGGGCCGAGTCGTCGGCCCCCTCGGTCGGCTCGCACCACCTGCACGAGGAGCAGGAGGCGCAGCTCGTCAAGGCGGCCCTTGGCGGCGAGGACTCGTAGGTGTACGACACGGACCGCGGCATCGAGGAGCTGGATCGGCGTCGCGGCGACGAGACCGTGACGCTGTCCTGGCTGGCCGAGGAGCTACGAACCTTCGTGGACCTGCACCCGGAGTTCGAGACCCCGGTCGACCGGCTCGCCACCTGGCTCGCGCGCCCGGAGGACGACGACGAGTAGTCGCCGCTAGACCTCCGGCAGGTCGTCGTCCCGATCGCCGCGTGCGCGCTTGAGCGCGAGCCCCGTGCTCGGCAGCACCGCGCACACGACGATGACCGCGTTGAGCGCCGCAACCACGCTCCACAGCGCCACGTTGGACGACAGGGAGCTCACGGCGACGGCGAGGTCGAGAAGAGCGCTACCGACCAGCGCACCACGGATGTAGAACCGCTGCCGCCAGGTCGTGAACGCGATCCAGCCCAGCAACGCCCCGTACAGGAGAAGCATGATGCCCACGCCGATGGAGAACTGGCCGTGCGACTGTACGGACGAGCCGATCCCGAGGGCGACGACCACTAGGGCGAACACTCCAGTGAGGACGGCCGCTACACTTAAAGGAACTGGCCGTGTCACCGGATGTCGGCGTTCGGGGACGCTCATGCAGGCTCCTCGTCTCACATCTGTGACTCCGTCCATCCCACAACGTGGGCGGACAGTGTCTCGACAACGACTTCTTTCCGCTGAACCCTAAACTATGGTGGTTTTGAGGCTCCCCGGCGCTGACCGGTCGGTAGTCTTCCCCACGGAGCCATCAATCGACCACAAGGAGCTTCACCCGCATGGACTGGCGTGACAGGGCTGCCTGTCTCACGGAAGACCCCGAGCTGTTCTTCCCGATCGGCAACACGGGTCCCGCGCTGCTCCAAATCGAGGATGCGAAGCGCGTGTGCGCACGCTGCGAAGTGCGGGACCGCTGCCTGCAATGGGCGCTCGATGCAGGACAGGATCACGGCGTGTGGGGCGGGATGAGCGAAGACGAGCGTCGTGCGCTGAAGCGTCGCGCGGCACGCTCTCGGATGCGCGCCGGCTGATCAGCCGACCGGCACCTCGACCACTGCACGGGCCCCTGGCCCATCGGGGTTGGGGCCGAGCTCGAACTGACCGTGCAGGTCGGAGACGAGCGTCTCGACGATCGACAGACCGAGGCTCGACGTGTTGCCCGCTTGGAAGTCGTCCGGCAGCCCTCGGCCGTTGTCGGTGACCTCGATCCGCAAGGTCGAGCCGCACCTGACCGGCCTGACCACGACCTCGCCGGAGCCCGACGAGAACCCGTGCTCGATGGCGTTCTGACACAGCTCCGTGAGTACGAGCGACAGGCTCGTGGCCGCCGCTGCCGCCACCTCGCCGAACGTGCCATCGCGGCGGGCGGTGACCTTGCCACGGGACGATGCGACATCGCCGACGTGGCGCAGCAGACGGTCCATCACGTCGTCGAA
>DAIPZP010000080.1:0-1911 GCA_036782155.1 Propionibacteriaceae bacterium | reverse complement strand
GCTCGCTCTCCACCTCGACGGTCGCCGGGATCTGCTGGCTGATCACCTTGGCCGGAGCCCTGTCCGTCGGCTCGGCGCCGACAGTGAGGTTTGAGGTGAGCTGCGCAATGTCCTCGCCGACGAGGTCGCCCTGGAGGCCGAGGCGCCGATAGGCGGAGACCGCGTTCGGGGAGGCGTACGACACGACGCCGTCCTCGTTGAGCCGGATGATCCCCTCGCCGATGCGAGGTACCCCTGAGGTCTGGGCGCGCTCTGTCGACTTGCCGGCGCGGTACGGGAAGTCGCCGCGCCACAGCATGTCGGTGAGGATGTCGGCGATCTCGCGGTAGTTGTCCTCGAGCGCTCCGGGGGCTCGGACCCCCATCTGGTTGGTGTGACGCTCGATGACGGCTAGGCACCGCCCGTTTCGTACGACAGGGATCGCCCAGACGTCGACAGGGATACCCGCTTGGAGCTTGTTGTCGCCGGCGGCGCAGACCCCCTCGGAGAGATACGCCTCCGTGACGAGGTGCTCGGGGTCGTAGCTGATGACCTCCCCCACCACGTCGTCCTCGAGCGCCGTCGGACCGGTGGCGGGTCGTACCTGCGCCGCTGCCCAGAACTCGTTGTCGTCGGTCCCCGGCACCCAGCAGATGAGGTCGGAGAAGCTCAGGTCGGCGAGCAGGTGCCATTCGTTCACGATGTCTTTGAGAATCGCGACATCCTCGGCGCCGAGATCGGTGTGGTCGGCAACGACCTGGGCCAAGGACAGCATGTCGCTCACTGTACCGAGTCGCGGTTGGTGGCTCCGGCGTCGCCCGTGGCACAATGACCATTCGTGCCCACGCAGTTCGGCGAGGGTGGAGACACTGAGGAGACCAGCATGGGCAAGGGTGGACGAAAGCGTCGCGCTCGCCGCAAGAACGCCGCTAACCACGGCAAGCGTCCGAACGCCTGACAGCGACAACGACAAAGCCCTCGTCCATGGACGAGGGCTTGCGTTTGTCCGGCCTCAGGCGGGCTTGTCGATCCGCAGGCTGGATATTCGCAGGCTGACGCGGCTCACGAGCGCGTCTGGGGCCGACTCGTTCGTACAGGCGCGCTTGACGAGGGTCTTGACGGCCATCCACACCTCGGCCTGGTCGAGGCACGGCTCGCAGATCGCGATGTGCGCACGGACCGCGTCTTCGGTGGCCCAGTCGAGCTCGTTGTCCAGGAACTCCTGGACATGCTCGAGGACCATCTCGCAGTCCTTGGTGTGCTCGTCTGTCATGGGTGCCGCCGTCCGATGAGTCCCCGCTCGGTCGCGTAGTCGCGAAGCTTCTCGCGCAGCTGGCCACGGCCGCGGTTGAGACGAGACATCACGGTGCCGATCGGCGTACCCATGATCTCCGCGATCTCCTTGTACGAGAATCCCTCGACATCGGCCAGCAGCACCGCCATGCGGAAGTCGTCGGACAACCCGCTGAGCGCCTCCGTGACGATGCTGTCCGGCATGGCGTCAAGGGCCTCGACCTCGGCGGAGCGCAAGCCGCTGCTGGTGTGGGATTCCGCACGAGCGAGCTGCCAGTCCTCGATCTGCTCACCATCGCTGATCTGTGGAGCGCGCTGTGCCTTGCGGTAGCTGTTGATGTAGGTGTTCGTGAGGATCCGGTACAGCCACGCCTTGAGGTTCGTGCCCGGCGTGAACTGATGGAAGGCCGAGTACGCCCGCGCGAACGTGTCCTGCACGAGGTCCTCGGCATCTGCCGGGTTGCGCGTCATGCGCAGCGCAGCGCCGTACAGGGAGTTGATCAGCGGCATGGCATCGCGCTCGAACCGAGCGTCGCGCTCAGCGGGCGTCTCCTCCGCACGTACGTCCGTGTCTTCCGACGGTTCCGGTGTAGTGGTCTCCAGTGTCATCAGCGCCGACCCTATCGCCGCGCGCAACGA
>DAIPZP010000079.1:0-7574 GCA_036782155.1 Propionibacteriaceae bacterium | reverse complement strand
AGGGCTGGTGTGGCGTACATCTGAGTGATGGCTGCTTCGTCGGATCCGGTGCGGGCTGACGTGGAGTGGATCGCGCGTGATTACTGGGCCATCCTGAAGGCGGCCCGCCCCGAGGAGCTGGATCTCCCCACGAACGGGACCGCGTGGACCAACAGGCAACTGCTGTTCCACATGCTGCTTGGACAACGGGTCACCCGCATGGTGATCGTCGTGATGGGTGTCTTCGCACGTCTGCCCGCTGGCGCGTCGCGCGTGTGGGCGGCGGGGATGGCAGCGGTCACCCCGCTGTACCACCGGCTCAACTGGCTGGGAGGTGTGGTGGGTGGGCGACTGTTCACCGTGGCCCGCATGGGGCGTCGGATGGAGGCCGTCACCGCGCAGATCCTTCACTTCTATGTCAGCACCACCGGCGACAGTTGACGCTGACCACCCTTTCGCCTCTCAATGGGCCGACCGAGCTGCGATAGCGCCGTATCAGGCATCCCTTGTCGGGCCTCCAGAGGCAACCCCGTCCAAGCGGACCGCCGCGGTCCTGAGCGGCGTCGTGCGACGCGTCGGTCTCGTCGACTACCTGCTCAACCCGGCCACCAGGTTGATGGTGATCGCGATGATCACGGCACCGAAGACGAACGAAATCAGGGCGTGCCGCAGGACGGTGGTACGAATGGTCCCCTTGCCGATGTCAGTGTCGGAGACCTGGAACGTCATTCCGACGGTGAAGGCAATGTAGGCGAAGTCGCGGTAGCTGGGATCGGAGTCCTGCTTGAAGTCGATGCCCCCGACGGGGTCGCTGTAGTACAGCCGTGCGTACTTGAGAGTGAAGATGGTGTGCAGTACCGCCCACGAAACGATGACACTGGCCACCCCGATCCCGAGTCGAAGTGGCCCGCTCTGCTGGGCGCGGAAGATCACCACCGCGACTGCCAAGACGCTGACCACTGCACCCAGAATCAGGACCAGATCGCGGATCGGGCGGGACGGGTCCTCGCGTTGAGTCAGTCGCCCTGTTTCGTGGGGCCCCATCGGCCAGATCGATGCCCAGGTCCAGATCAGGAAGACCGAGCCGGCCACGACCCAGGCCATGAAACCACCAATCACCCAGCCGAAGGCGAGGGCTAAGCCGATCCCGACGAGGGCGCCAGCACCGACCGAGACAAGCAGGTGCGTCCTGGCTGAGGTTCGATGCCAAGCAGGCAGGCCCCTCAACGGACCCCGCTCGGACACATCGGCCATGGGTCGAGCATCGCACGTCGGGGCCCCGGGAGAGCGCGACCCGGCCGCACCAGATCAATGAGTGGCACCAGGTCTCGTGTCGCGGAATGGCGAGCTCGGGGCGTTTTCATTGATCGAGCCGGGTGACCTCCACGCCGACGGAGAGGCTGCTCTTGGTGGCGTCGGTGAAGATCACGCCGCGTAGCGGGGAGACGTCGCGGAAGTCGCGGCCCCATGCGGTGACGATGTAGCGGGAGTCGGCGAGGTGGTCGTTTGTCGGGTCGACGTCGACCCAACCCACCCTCGGCGTGAAGACGGAGACCCAGGCGTGGGTGGCGTCGGAGCCGGCGAGCTTAGGTTTGCCCGGCGGGGGAGTCGTCTCGATGTAGCCCGACACGTACCGTGCGGGCAGCCCCGCCGCACGGAAGCACGCGACGGCGAGGTGGGCGAAGTCCTGGCAGACGCCCGCCTTCGTGGTCAGCAGCTCCGGCAGCGTCGAGTTCACCGTGGTCGCGCCCTTGGTGTAGGTGAAGTCGCTGTAGATCTGGTGGTACAGGGAGGCGATCGCCTCGCCGAGGGGTCGCCCGGCGGGGATGGCCAGCTCCGCGAAGCGGCGTACCTCCTCCGACAGCTGCACGTGAGCGCTCGGCAGCGTGTACAGCGCGTGCTCCACCGGGTCGAGCGAGGTGTCCTGGCGCAGCGCCGCCGCCGCATCGGCCACGGTGTGCTCGTCGAGCATGTCCAGATCGACCTCCGGCCACTCCACGTCCAGCACGCTCTCCTTGACCACCTCGAACCGCTCGTGCTCGGTGTGGATCTCGAGGTAGTGGGTGTAGTTGCCGAACAGGTCGCGGGTCTCGTCGGTGATCTGCGGAACGGGGTCGATGGTCAGCGTGTGCTCGAGCAGGGTCTGCGAGTGCTGGGGCCGTGGCCGCAGGCAGCCGCGACCGTACGAGGTGGTCACCGGCAGGTCGTACGTGTAGGCGGTGCGGTGCAGCACCCTGTACTGACGGTGGTCGTGGAGGTCGCTCATCGCCAGCCGCCCTGGATCTCGGGGACGGAGAACGACCGCGACGCCTGCTGCTGCTCGAAGTAGGCAGCCTCGATGAGCTCGGACACGCCGCGCAGGTCGGTCTCGATGTCGGCCATGAGATCGAACAGCGCCACGCGGCGGGCGAGGAAGAACTCGTCGGTGTCGATCGTGCCGAGCCGGTCGATGATCGCGGTGACAGCGCCCTCGATCAGGGGATCGGGGGTCTCGGCGAGCGCCTCGAGCAGTCGACGCAGTGAGTAGACGACCGAGCGGGGGTTGCTCTCGTCGGTCACGAGGAGATGTACGGCCTCACCGGCGGGGATCGCGGTGCCGACGCCGGCCGCCATGCGGCGCCGGTACGTGATGAGGCTGTCGCCGACCCTGAGTACGGCTTCGGTGACGAGGGCTTCGGCGACGGGGGAGCGCTCGGCGGCGAGCGTGTTGCGCAGCAGCCGTACGGTGAGCTGCGCCCGCTCCATCCGGCGTCCGGCTTCGAGGAACGCCCAGATCGAGTCGCGGATCAGGCTCTCGCTGGCGAGGCCCGACAAGGCGAGACAGGCCTCCATCGCGTGCGAGGCGACGTCTTGGATGTGGACCTCCTCGCCGAGTGCGCGCGCCTCGACGAGGGTCGTCTGGAGCCGGTTGAGGATGCCGAACGTGTCGAGGCTCAGCACCTCCCGTACCTCTTGGGCGGCCCGCGTCATCCGCACCGCGTCGTGAGCGAGGGAGCCTCGCAGGTCGGGGTCAAGGAGGAGAGCACGCAGCAGCGGCAACGGGTTGGCGCGGCGCTCGGCCGAGGATGGCTCGCCGGATGCGAAGCCCGGCCGTATCGTCGTGACCTCGCTCAGAGCGACGAGCATCGCGACCATCGCGGTGTGACCGGGCGTGTCCGTACGCGTCAGGTTGTCCTCGACGAGGTTCTCGACGACGTTGAGCAGCCGGGCCGTCGACTGGGCCCTTTCCGAGTAGCGGCCCGTCCAGTACAGGCTGCCTGCGCCGCGTGGCGTGAGCCGGGGAAGGACCGTCTGCTGCCGCCGCGACCGGGTGGGCGCAGAGGACAGCACCAGAGGCGGCCCGAGCGTCTCCGCCTCGACGACCCACACGTCCTTCGCGAGCGCGCCGGCGCGGTTCGTGATGACGAGGGAGTCGTCGGAGCCGGCGACGCGGGCCATTCCGCCGGGAAGGACGTGGTAGTCCCCGTCGTAGGCCGCCGCGAACGTCCGCAGCACCATCGGGCGCGAGACGAGCCCGGTCGTGCTCACGATGGGTGCCGTGGACGGCTGGACGAGCTCCTGCCCAGCCCAGCGCCAGGGCTCCTCGGTGATCCGCCGCCGGAGCGTGTCCAGGGTGGCGCCGTCGAGCTCGGGTCCCACGTACGACTCGGTCACCACACCTCGCGAGATCGGCTTCACCACGAGTCGGTCGAGGTGGGCGAGGACGTGGTCGAGGCTGGTGGCATCACCGCACCACCACGCGTCGGGGCTCGGCAGCTGAAGGTCCTCGTCGAGCAGCGCCCGAGCGATGCCCGGCAGGTACGGGAACAGGCCGGGGTTCTCGAGCACGCCTGCCGTGAACGGGTTGACGACGCTCACGGACCCGCGCGCGGCGGCTGCGACCAAACCCGGTACGCCGAGGCGTGAGTCGGTCCGCAGGTCGAGCGAGTCGCACCATTCCGCGTCCACGCGCCGCTGGACGATGTCGACGTGGTGCAGACGACCGGTCGTACGCAGCCACAGCTTGCCGTCCCGCATGAGGAGGTCGTCGCTCTGCGCGAGCGGGTGACCGAGCAGGGTCGACAGCAGGGCCTGGTCGTACGCGGTCTCGCTCTCAGGGCCCGCGGTGAGCAGGACGACCTGGGGCACGTTGTCTGTGGGCGGCGCGGCCTGCAGCAACCCCATCTGCATGACGTCGAAGAAGGGGCGCAACCGGCGCAGAGGCAAGGACCGATAGACCTTGGCCAGCGCGCGGGACACGATCCTGCGCGTCGCCATCGCGTAGCCGGCGCCCGACGGCGACTGCGTCCGGTCGCTCATCACGCACCACGAGCCGTCTGCGGTACGTGCGAGGTCGGTCGCGACCATGGGGAGCTGTCGGCTGCCGGGCAGCAGGACGCGGGCCGCGGGGACGAGGAAGCCGTCGTGGCCGATGATCAGCTCGGCGGGCAGCAGCCCCTCGCGCAGCGTACGGCGCTCGGTGAGAAGGTCGACCAGGATCGCGTCGAGGAGCCGGGCCCGCTGGGTGAGGCCCGCCTCGAGCCGCTCCCACTCGGGCGCTTCGATGAGGATCGGGAGGGGATCGACCTTCCAGGGGACCTGCGTACCGTCGGCTGCGCCGTACGTCACACCGTCGTCGAGGACCATCCGTCGGACGTCGCGGCGCCGGGCGCGCAGCCCGTGGTGACCCATCGCGTCGATCGCCGCGCTGAGGGTGCGGCCCCGCGGCGTGGCGGACAAGTGCGCCAGCTCGTCGAACCCCGGGCCGTCCTGCATCCTGGCACTGTAGGGCCCGACGACCCGATCCTGGGCGACATCTGGGGGCGGTGTCACGACGCGTCGGCTTCGTCGACCTCGCGTCCGGGCGGTCGTCCGGGGAGGAATCGGCGCAGGTCGAGCGTGGTGGGGAAGTCTGTCGGTCGCCCACCGAGTACGGAGTCGTGGCCGGACAGCGCGGAGACGTCGACCGCGCCGCTGGTCTGGTACGGCTGGAAGCGGGCCGCCCGCCGGGACTCCGCCTCGGCGGCGTTGACCGGGTACGTGTCGTACGCGCGGCCGCCCTCGTGGACGACGCGGTAGGTGAAGCCGCCCAGCGACTGTCCCTGGCGCCTGTCGACGAGGTCGAACCTCAGCGGGGAGTGGACACCGATCGTCGGGTGCAGCGAGGACGGCGGGGACCAGGCCTTGTACCGGACGCCCGCGACGGTGGTGGAGGCTGTGCCGTCGAGACCTGTGCCCCAGCCGACGGTCGAGACCTGGGCCATCGGTACCTCGACGCCGTTGCACGTGATGACGTAGCGCCCCTCGATCATCCCCGAGGCGGTGATCTGGACCCGCCCCACGGACGAGTCGACGTAGCGGGCCATCCCGTTCTCGGCCGCCTCCTCGCCGAGGACGTGCCACGGCTCGATCGCTCCGCGCAGCTCGAGGCGGACGCCGGCCACGGAGACCTCGCCGAGACGCGGGAAGCGGAACTCGAGGAACGGCTCGAGCCAGCGCTCGTCGAAGGTGGACTCGCCCTTGCGGGCGAGGTAGGCGTTGAGCTCGTCGACGACATCGCGCAGGTCGGCCGCCGCGTAGGCGGGCAGCAGGTAGCGGTCGTGCAGGCGGGTACCCCACCGGATCAGGTCGCCCTCGTACGGCTCGTCCCAGAATCGGGCGACCAGCGCACGTACGAGCAGCGACTGCACAAGCGACATCCGGGCGTGCGGCGGCATCTCGAAGCCGCGCATCTCGAGCAGGCCGAGCCTGCCCGTACGGCTGTCCGGGCTGTACAGCTTGTCGACGCAGAACTCGGCGCGGTGCGTGTTGCCGGTCACGTCGACGAGCAGGTGCCGCAGCAGCCGGTCGGTGAGCCAGGGCTGGGTACGGCGCTGGCGCTCGATCCGCTCGTCGGGGTCCTCGCCCCAGCGCCTGTCGGCGGCGACGACTGCCGCGACATCGTGGTCGATGGCCGGGTCGCCGATCATGCGGGCGAGCTGGGCGAACGCGGTCTCGAGCTCGTACAGCGTCTCGTGCCGGCCCTCGTCGACCCGCGGAGCCTGGCTGGTGGGCCCGATGAAGCGGCCGGTGAACACGTACGAGAGGGCCGGGTGGTGCTGCCAGTACGTGATGAGCGAGCGGAGCAGATCGGGCCGGCGCAGCAAAGGTGAATCGGCAGGTGTGGCGCCGCCGAGCGTGATGTGGTTGCCGCCGCCCGTGCCCGTGTGCGTGCCGTCGAGGGCGAACTTCTCCGTCGACAGACCGGCCGCCCGCGCGTCCTCGTACAGCGTCGTGGTGAGCGTCTCCAGCTCGTCCCAGCTTGCGGTCGGCTGGACGTTGACCTCGAGCACCCCGGGGTCGGGCGTGATGCTGAGGCTGCGTGCACGGTCGTCGTACGGCAGCGGGTAGCCCTCGAGGACCACCGGCTGGCCGGTCGCGGCGGCGGCGTCCTCGATGGCGATGAGGAGCCGAACGGCGTCGTCGAGGAGGTCGACCGGTGGCAGGAACACGAACACGTGGCCGTCGCGCTCCTGGACGGCGAGGGCGGTACGGGGCGAGTCGGCGACCGGGAGGACGCGAGCCAGTTCGCGGGTGCGGCGCTCGGGCAGGGAGCGGGTCGGCACCTCGTCGGCACGCGCGATGTCGGGCGCCTCACCCCACGCGATCGAGTCGAGTGGCAGACGAAGACCGAGGGCGGACGTGCCGGGGATGAGGTAGAGGTCGCGACGCCGGGGCTGCCACCTGGTGGTGGCCCAGGAACCAGGCCGGTCGGGGTCGATGAACACCGGTACGACGTAGCCGGCGGGGGCCGCCGGAGGAGTGACGAGCGCGGCGGCGAGGGCCTGTGGGTCGGCGTCGATGGTGGGCCGGTGGCCTTGGGGCATTTGTGCCTCGGTGAGCGCCCCGGCCACGGGATCCTCGTACGCGGGCAGCACGAGGCTGGACATGATGCCGAGGTTGCCGGCGATCGCCGTGGCCAGTTCGAGGGGGTGAGCCGAGGGCGTGGGCGGGGACGAGGGGTCGGCGAGCAGCGACGGGTCACGCCACAGCGGACGACCGTCCGCGCGCCAGGACAGCTGGAGCTGCCAGCGGGGGAGAGGCTCCCCGGGGTACCACTTGCCCTGTCCGTGGTGCATCACGCCGTTCGGCGCCCACCGGTTGCGGAGCAGCGTCACGAGACGGCCGGCGAGAGCTCGCTTCTCCTCGCCATCAGCCTCCGACTCCCATTCGGGCGTCGACGTGTCGCCCGCGGTGACGAAGGTCGGCTCGCCGCCCATGGTGAGCCGTACGTCGCCGGCCCCGAGCAGCGCGTCGACGTGGCGACCCAGTGTCTGGATCGACTCCCACTCGGCGTCCGTGTACGGCTTGGTGACCCGGGGGTCCTCGTGGATCCGGGTCACGGTGTTGCTGAACGAGAACACCGTGTCCACGATCTCGGTCGCACCCGTGATCGGGGCGGCACTCGACGGCTCGGGCGTGCAGGACAACGGGATGTGGCCCTCGCCGGCGAACAGCCCGGACGTGGGGTCGAGGCCGATCCAGCCCGCGCCCGGCACGTACACCTCGGCCCACGCGTGGAGATCGGTGAAGTCCTCCTTCGGACCGGCGGCGCCGTCGAGCGGTACGACGTCGGC
>DAIPZP010000078.1:0-7613 GCA_036782155.1 Propionibacteriaceae bacterium | reverse complement strand
CCGGCGCCGCAGCAGAGGAGGTCGTCCGGGCCGGCCGATAGAGTGGCGGCTGTGCCGGAGCCCCATGACCTCGCGCGTCGCGTGACGCGCAGCGCCAAGAAGCTGGCGCGCAAAGGGCTCGAGAAAGCGCCCGGTGCAGCCCGTCTGGCACGTACCGCCTACTTCGCCGCGCTGAACTGGAGCGCGACCCAGCAGATCGCCTACCGGGCGTGGCTGCGGATGCGCGCCCGCGAGGCCGAACAGCCTGCGCGGGCTGTTGGCGGGGCCTCACCGACGGTCAGCGTCGTCCTCGACGTGGCCGGACAGGCGCCCACGGCGGCCGAGCGGGCCGTCGCCAGGGTGCTCGCGCAGACGTACGAGAACTGGGACCTCACGGTCACGTCCGACGCCCTGGCCACGCCGCACGTACCGCGCAGCCGTCGGCATCGGGTCGTGGTCGTCGAGGGCTCGACCCTGGCCGAGAGGGTGAACGCGGCCCTGACCCGCTGCGACGGCGACTTCCTCGTCGTCCTGGGACCCGACGACGTGCTTTACCCCGACTCGTTCGCGACCCTGGCGGCCGCCCTTTCCGACGACCCCAGCGCCGACATCGTGTACGGCGGCGACGACGTCGCAGTTCTCGCCGTCGACCACCGGGGCGTCGAGCAGGTGGCGCGACGCGACCCGTTCTTCAAGCCCGGATGGAATCCCGAGCTGCTCCACTCGATGCCGTACCTGGGGGCGGTCACCTGGTTCCGTACCTCGCAGGTCGTGGCGGCCGGAGGTCTGCGCGACCTGCCCGGCGCCGAGCTGTGGGATCTGCAGCTCCGGCTCACCCGCGGCGGCGCGACCTGCGCCCACGCCGAGGGAATCGTGGCGGGACGGATCGCGGGAGCCTCACGGGTGCCGGACGCGTCCGCCGTCGAGGTGCTCGAGGCAGCGCTGGCGGCGGAGGGCACGCCGACATGTACGGTCGCGCCCGGACACATCCCCGGCACGTGGAGCGTCCGCTACCCCATCTCGGGCGAACCGCTCGTCTCGATCGTCATCCCCAGCAAGAACGCGTTCGACGTCGTGCGCCGATGCGTCGAGTCGATCTACGCCACGACCGCGTACCCGTCCTTCGAGGTGATCCTCGTCGACACCGGGAGCGACGATCCGGACGTGCTGAGGTGGTACGAGGAGGTGGCTGCTCGCCACGACTCCTTCCGCGTCATCGACTGGCCGGAGCAGCCGTTCTCGTACGCGAAGAGCTGCAACGCCGGTGCCGACGCTGCCCGCGGCGAGATCCTCGTGATGCTCAACAACGACACCGAGGTGCTGGAGCCCACGTGGCTGGAGGTGCTCGCCGCCGAGGCGCAGCGCCCCGAGGTGGGCGTCGTCGGCTGCCTCCTGCTCTACCCCGATCGGCTCACCGTCCAGCACGCGGGTATCGGACTTGGCATCAAGACCGTGGCCGGCAACAGCCTGTCCGGGCTTCGCCTGGACGGGCGCCTGACGCGAACGCAGCGGCTCATGCTGTGGACCCGGCGCGCCACGACGGCCGTCACCGCCGCCTGCATCACGGTGCGGAAGGCTGTGTACTTTCGGGTGGGCGGCTTCGATCCCGAGCTGCGGATCACATTCAACGACGTGGACCTGTGCCTGCGCATCGCCGCATTGGGCTACCGCAGCGTGTACACGCCGGACGTGCGGCTGCTGCACCACGAGTCGAAGACGATCGCGCCGAGCCGCGACTGGACCGAGCTGTTCGCCGCCGCCGACCTGTTCAAGTCCCGCTGGGCCGCTGTCATCGCCCGTGACCCGCAGCTCAACCGTCATCTCGCCCGTACCACCACCAGCTACCGGCTGCCGTTCCACGGCCGCTGAGGGTTCAGCCGGCCTGGTAGGCGCCCAACCACTCCGTACGGAGCTCCGCGAAGCGGCCCTGCTCGATGCTGTCGCGGATGTCGTCGACGAGCTTCACGGTGAACCACTCGTTGTGGATCGTGGCGAGTGTGGAGGCGAGCATCTCCTTGGCCTTGAACAGGTGGTGCAGGTACGCCCTCGAGTAGTGCGTGCACGTGTAGCAGCCGCAGCCCTCCTCGAGCGGACCGAAGTCACGCCGGCACGGGGCCGTGTTGACGTTGTAGCGGCCACGCGCGGTGTAGATGGCGGCGTTGCGCGCCACACGCGAGGGGTTCACGCAGTCGAACGTGTCGGCACCCGCGGCGATCCCCGCGAACAGGTCGTCGGGTTCGGAGATGCCGAGGAGGTGGCGCGGCTTGTCGTCGGGGAGCGACTCGGAGACCCAGCCGACGATCGTGCCGAGGTTCTCCTTCTCCAGCGCGCCGCCGATCCCGTACCCGTCGAAGCGCCGCCCGTCGACCTCCAGCGCGGCAAGTCCGCTCGCCGCCTGGCGGCGCAGGTCCTCGTACTGCGCGCCCTGGACGACGCCGAACAGCGCCTGGTACGGGCGGTGGCTTCGCTCTTCGGTCAGGCGACCGTGCTCGGCGAGGCAGCGCACGGCCCAGGCATGGGTCCGCCCGACGGAGAGCTCCTGGTAGTCACGGGTGTTCATGAGCGTCGTCAGCTCGTCGAACGCGAACATGATGTCCGCGCCCAGCTCGTGCTGGATCCGCATGCTCACCTCGGGCGTGAACCTGTGGGTGTCGCCGTTGAGGTGCGAGGTGAACGTCACCCCGTCGTCGTCGACCTTCGCGAGGCGCGTCGAACCCTCCGCGATCACCTCGTCGTCGGGAACGGCCGTGTCCATCGCGAGGACCTTCTTGAAGCCCACTCCGAGGCTCATCACCTGGAAGCCGCCCGAGTCGGTGAACGTCGGGCCGGGCCAGTTCATGAAGCGCCCGAGTCCGCCTGCAGCGTCGACGATGTCCGAGCCGGGCTGCAGGAAGAGGTGGTACGCGTTGGCGAGGACGGCTTGTGCGCCGAGGGCGGTGACCCCTTCCGGCAGAACGGCCTTCACCGTGGCCTTGGTGCCGACGACGACGAAAGCCGGGGTACGGATAGTCCCGTGCGGTGTCGTGATGACGCCTGTACGACCGAGCCCGCCCTCGAGCCGGGAGCCGACCTCGAACGAGAAGCTCACTGCTGACTCACCCGCGGCTCTCGTCGATGTCGGCGAGGAGTCGCAGCTGGGCCACGGCGACGGCACCTGCGGTCACCGACCTCAGCACGGTGTCGCCCATGAGGATCAGCTGTGCGCCAGCCGCCTCGAACGCGGCGAGCTCGTCGGGCGCGATGCCACCTTCGGGACCGACGACGAGGACGATCTCCGTACGCGGCGGCCGGATGGTCGCTACCGGTACCGAAGCGCCCTCGTGGAGCACGTACGCCGCCGGGGCTGCTGCCAGCCGGGCAGCCACCTGGGCCGTCGTGGCCGGCGCCGTGATCACCGGGATCGTGAGCCGCCGGGACTGCTTGGCCGCCTCACGCGCCACGGCCTGCCACTTTGCCAATGACTTCTCGCCACGCTCCCCCGACCAGCGCACGATCGACCGCGAAGCCTGCCAGGGGACGATCTCGTCGACGCCCAGTTCCGTGAGGAGATCCACCGCCTGCTCGGCCCGTTCGTTCTTCGGCAGCGCCTGGACGCAGACGATTCGCGGCGCGGGAATCGTTGCCTCGAGCAGCTCGGCAACCTCGAGGTCGAGACCGTCCTTCCGTACGGCCACGACGGGTCCGCGCACACCCCGGCCCTCACCGTTGGTCACGGTGACGATCTCGCCGAGCCCGATCCTCCGTACGACCGCGGCGTGGCGGCCCTCCGGACCGTCGAGAGTGACGACCGAGCCCAATCCGACCCGGTCGTTCAGCGCGGCGACGAAGAAGCCGTCGCTCACCCGCTGAACGTCTCTTTGAGCCAGTTGATGAGGCCGCCCTTCGAGCCCGCGCGGTGCACGTGCGCCTCCGGCACGGTCTCGTCGCGCAGCTCGGCCAGCTGCCGCAGCAGCTCGCTCTGCTCCTCGTTCAGCTTGGTCGGGGTCTGGACGAGGACCGTGACACCCATGTCGCCGCGGCCGGATCCGCGCAGGCGCGGGATGCCCTTGCCGTTGACGGTGATCCTCGTGCCCGACTGCGTGCCCGGGGGAACGTCGATGAGGACGGACTGCTCCTCGATGGGCTTGTCGTCGCGGTCCGCCTCGAGGGTGGCGAGCGTGACCGCGGTGCCCAGAGCGGCGGCCGTCATCGGCAGCCGTACGACCACCTCGAGATCGTCGCCCTTCCGCGTGAACGTCTCGTGCTCCGAGACGCCCAGTTCCACGTACAGGTCACCCGCCGGACCGCCGCCGGGCCCGACCTCGCCCTGGGATTCGAGGTGGATCCGGTTGCCGGTCGCGACACCGGCCGGGATCTTGACGTTGATCGTCCGGCTCGCACGGACGCGGCCCTCGCCGGAGCACTCGCCGCAGGGGTTCGGGATCACGGTGCCGTAGCCGCGACAGGTCGGGCACGGCTGGGTCGTACGGATGTCGCCGATGAACGAGCGTTGCACCTGCGTGATCTCGCCGTGCCCCTGGCACGTACGACAGGTCTCGGGGTCGCCGCCGGCCGAACCTGAGCCGTGGCAGACGTGGCAGACGACGGCCGTGTCCACGGAGAGAGGCTTGGTGACTCCGAACGCGGCTTCGGCGAGCGTCAGCCGGAGCCGGACGAGGGCGTCCTGACCCCGCTGGACCCTCGACCGCGGCCCGCGGGACGCGCCGCCGCCGAACATCGCGTCGACGAGGTTCGTGAAGTCGAAGGCGCCGCCGAACCCGCCCATGCCACCCATGCCACCGAAGCCGCCCGCACCGCCGCGGCCCATCGGGTCGCCGCCCCGGTCGTACAGGTCACGCTTGTTCGCGTCGCTGAGCACCTCGTAGGCCTCACCGATCTGCTTGAAGCGGTCGGCGGAGTCCGGTTCGGAGGCGACGTCGGGGTGGTAGCGCATGGCGAGCTTGCGGTACGCCTTCTTGATCTGTTCGGCCGTCGCGTCGCGCGGCACACCCAGCGTCTCGTAGTAGTCGGTCACAGGTCAGTCATCCTTCGGCCAGGAAACGGCCAACGTAGCGGGCAACGGCCCTCACCGACGCCATCGTCGAGGGGTAGTTCATGCGGGTGGGGCCAACGACCCCCAGAGTGGCCCAGACATCGTCGGGCATGCCGTAGCCGCTGGCCACGACCGACGTGGACTGGAGCCCGATGTACTCGTTCTCGTGCCCGATCCGTACGGTCACGTCGTTCCTGGCCTCGCCGAGCAGCCGGAGCAGCACGACCTGCTCCTCGAGCGCCTCGAGCACCGGCTCCATCGCGGCGTGGAAGTCGTCGCCGAAGCGCGCGACGTTCTGGACCCCGCCGACCACCACCCGGGTCGTCGGGTCGACGGCCAGCAGCGCGGTGACCGCGGCGACGACCGACGGCAGCACACTGCCCGGCACCGCTTCGCGTGCCAGGTGAGCCAGGGCGCGTACGGCTTCGGCGGACGTCAGGTTCCGTACAGCCGCCATCCCTACGGCCGACGCCTCGAGGTCCTCATCGACGGTGCCCGCTGGTATCTCGATGTACGCCTGGGTGATCCGGCCCGTCGACGTGACGAGCAGGACGAGCGCGCGATCGGCGTGGAGGCGGATGACGTCGATGTGGCGGATCACGGCCGTCGACACGATCGGGTACTGGACGATCGCGACCTGCTGGGTGATCTGGGCGAGCAGCCGGACCGTGCGGGACACGACGTCGTCGAGGTCGGCCGCACCGCCGAGGAACGTCGAGATGGCCCGCTTCTCGGCGGGCGACAGCGGCTTCACCGTGGTGAGCCGGTCGACGAACAGGCGATAGCCCTTGTCGGTGGGGATGCGCCCGGCCGACGTGTGCGGCTGGGTGAGGTAGCCCTCTTCCTCCAGCGTCGCCATGTCGTTGCGGATCGTCGCAGGTGACACGTCGAGGCGGTAGCGCTCGACCAGTGCCCTCGAGCCGACGGGCTCGGAGTTCTCCACGTAGTCGGTGATGATCGCCCGTAGGACGGCGAGCTTGCGGTCGTCGAGCATCGTCACCTCCTCACGCCTGGCACTCGGAACCTGAGAGTGCCAAGTCTAGCCCCGACGCGCCAGCCGTCCTGTACCGAAAGGGGTGTGCCTGCGTCCTGGGTAGGTTGTCACCCATGAACTCCACTGACCAGCTGTCACCGATCGTCTGGCGTCCTGCGCGAGACGGTGTGTACGTGACGACGCTCGAACCAGCGACGGTCAACGTCGGGCTGGTCGTCGGCACGAGCGGTGCGTTGCTGGTCGACAGCGGGTCCAGTCCGGCCCAGGGCCAGGCGCTGCGCGACTCGATCGCGACCGTGACCGACGTGGCTCTGCGCCACGTCGTCGTGACGCACCACCACTGGGACCACACGTACGGGCTCGGCGCATTCGCCGGTGTCGAGACGATCGGTCACGAGTCGTTGGCGGCGTCGTTGTCGAGCGAGGCAGCGCGTGAGGCAGCGGCCGAGCAGGGACTCGCGCCGGACGACGTCGTAGGTCCCACGACGAGCATCTCGATCCTGGCTGCCCGCGACCTCGGAGGAATCCACGTGGAGATCGGCCATTTCGGGCCCGGTCATACCCAGGGGGATCTCGCGATCCTCGTCCCAGAGGCGCGCGTCCTGTTCGCCGGGGACCTCGTCGAGAACGGTGCGCCGCCGCAGGTCGACGAGACGACGTCGTTGAAGGACTGGCCGCAGGTGATGGAGGCGCTCCTCACGCTGTGCAAGCCGGACACGATCGTCGTTCCGGGGCACGGCGAGCTCGTCGAGCCCGACTTCGTCGCCTGGCAGCGCGCCGGGTTGGCCGCGATCTACGGGCAGTGCGAGTGGCTCGTCACGCAGGGCGTCGCCGAGACCGACGCGTACGCACACCCGGAGCTGCAGTGGCCGTGGGACGAGGAGTGGGTACGCGCCTCGATTCACCACGCGTACATCGAGCTGGCCGCAGCGGGACTCAAACCAGTACGTACGCTCCCCATCCAGGCGGTCGGCCGAGGCTGACCTCGGAGCTACTGGTGGTCGCCGGCTCCCGGGAGTGGCCCGAGGAATGACTCGGCCGCGTCGGCGAGGGCTGCGAGATCGGCACGGTGGCGCCGGATCCGTACCCGCCCGTCGACGAAACCGATGCCTTCCTCGAGCCAGTGAGGTACGGCGCGGTCGATGAGGTGGTCGGCCATACCACCGTCAGCCCGTACCACCCGCCACCACGGCAGATCGGGCTCCTCCTGCGTGGCCATGGCGTGGCCGATGATGCGCGGCGAGGTGCCGAGGAGCTCGGCGATGTCGCCGTACGAGACGACGCAGCCGGACGGTACGACCCGCACCACCGCCACGACGTCGTCCGCCAGGCTCACTGGGGATCGGCGCCGATCGCGTCGGCGACGGCCTGCCACGCTTCTGGGGAGGCCGCCGAGAGCAGCACACCGTGCGGCTCGCCCGGTGCGTACGTGGTGCCGTCGAGGAGCCGCGCCACCGCGCCCAGCTCGGTCATCATGAGCGCCCCGGCGGCATGGTCCCAGGGCTTCGGATTCCGGTAGACCAGCGCCTCCACGTCGCCGGTAAGCAACCTCGGGTAGTCGGTGCCACAGCAGAAGCGCGTGCGACCGATGGGCCAGTCGGCCCTGTG
>DAIPZP010000077.1:0-7618 GCA_036782155.1 Propionibacteriaceae bacterium | reverse complement strand
GCGAAGTCGATCGCCTCGGACACCTCCGGGTCGCCCTGCTCGAGCACCTTGCCGCACTCGGCGCCCATGACCTCCAGCAGGTCGGCGCGATGCGCTTCGAGGACCACACCGGCTCGGTGCAGGATCCGTACGCGCTCGGCGACGGGCAACTCCCGCCACGTCGCGCCGGCCTCGCGGGTGTGCGCAATCAAGTCATCCAGGTCTGCGATCGCATGCACGTGCATGATTGCGTTGCCCAGCGTCGACGATTGCATCCGCGTCCGGATCGCGTCTCCCCACGCACGGTTCGCGGCGAGCGCCGGGTCGGTGTCGGGGGTGTTGGCGAATCCGTCAGGGCTGGGGGGCGCGGGGTGCGTACGGTCTTGGGTGCGGTGAGGAGCCGGGACTCCTGTGGGCATGTCCGCCACCGACGCGAGGAACCGGTCGCGCTCGCGGGCGAACAGGGCGGGGTCGTCGAGGTCGAACACCGCGGACATGAAGTTCTCCTGTGAGGCGCCCTCTTCGAGGCGGCGGATCAGGTAGGCGATGGCGACGTCGAACTCCCGCGGGTGCACGACCGGCGTGTACAGGAGGATCGAGCCCGCGTCGCGGCGGATGACCTCGGCCTGCGCCGTCGCCATCCCCAGCAGCATCTCGATGTCGATCGCGTCGGCGACTCCGCGACGGCGGGCGAGCAGCAACGCCAGCGCGATGTCGAAGAGGTTGTGGCCGGCGACACCGATCCGTACAGCCGCGGCGTGCTCGGGGCGCAGGGCGTAGTCGAGGACGGCCTTGTACGACGCGTCGGTCTCCTGCTTCGTCCCCCACGTCGCCAGCGGCCAGCCGTGCAGCTCCGCGTCGACGGTCTCCATCGGCAGGTTGGCGCCCTTGACGACGCGCACCTTGATCGGCGCACCGCCCGCCGCCACCCGCGCCGCCGCCCACTCCTGCAGGCGGATCATGGCGGCGAGCGCATCCGGGAGGTACGCCTGGAGCACGATCCCCGCGGACAGCTGCGCCAGTTCCGGGCGATCGAGCAAAGCCGTGAAGACGGCGATCGTGAGGTCGAGGTCCTTGTACTCCTCCATGTCGAGGTTCACGAACTTGTTCGGACTGGCTGCGGCCGCGAGCTCGTACAGCGGCGCCAGCGCCTCGACCGCTTCGGAGACGGCCTCGTCGAAGGCCCACGGGCTGTGCGGGGCGACCGTGGCGGAGACCTTGATCGACACGTACTCGACGTCGTCGCGCGCGAGCAGCCGCCGCGTCCCGGCCAAGCGACGTGACGCCTCGCTCTCGCCGAGGATGGCCTCGCCGAGAAGGTTGACGTTGAGCCGTACGCCGTCGCGGCGGAGCGTTGTGATCGCTGCGCCGAGTCGCTCGTCGGTGGCGTCGACGATGAGGTGGCGCACCATGTGGCGCAGCACCCTGCGGGCAACCGGGATCACGACACCCGGGAGTACGGGCGCGACCGCGGCACCGACCCGGAAGGCTGCCTTGAGCTGCGGCGGGAGGAACTTCGGCAGCAGCGGTACGAGCTCGCCCATGCGACGGGCGGCGACCCGCGTGTCCTCGGGCCGGATCACGCCGTCGACGAAGCCGACCGTGAACTCCAGCCCATGCGGGTCGCGCAGCACGTCGGCGAGCTGTTGCGCCGACGTGTCGGGTGCGATGTCGCGGCTGTCGGCCAGCCACGTACGGACCAAGGCGATGGCCTTGTCGGCGAGGGCTGCGATGTCCTCGGTCGCGGGCGGAAGGTGTCGGGTCGGCTGGTTCGTCATAGCGCCTCCATTCCTGCCCAGTCTTGGCGCCATAACCGTTCTAGAAAAGCGAGCGTTCGTGACCTATACCATTCGGGATGGACCATGAATCCTGTGGCTGCGTCGCGGAAGGGGATAGCGATGTTCGAGGTACGGAGGTTGCGGCTGCTGCGCGAGTTGCAGCTGCGCGGGACGCTGGCAGCCGTGGCGGAGGCCCTCTCGTACAGCCCGTCGACGATCTCCCAACAGCTTGCGCAGCTCGAGAAGGACGCCGGCGTGACACTGCTCGAGCCGGACGGACGACGCGTGCGGCTCACGCCGTACGGGGAGGTGCTCGCCGCGCATGCCGCGCGGGTGCTCGATCTCGAGGAGGCGGTACGTGCCGAGCTGGCATCCGTACAGCCTGGTCTCACGCCGGTACGGATCGCCGTGATCCAGACGGCGGCGCAGGCCATCCTGCCGCGGGCGCTCGACCTGCTTGCCGAGCGGTTGCCAGGGCTTCGCGTCGAGGTTGCCGAGGTGCCGCCCGAAGAGGGACTGTTCGAGCTGAGCGCCCGGACGTTCGACCTTGTCGTCGCGGAGCAGTACCCGGGTCACACCCGTGCGCACACACCGACCCTCGACCGCGAGCCGCTGGGCAGCGACCCGATGCGGTTGGCGTTACCGCCGGGCGACCCGGCGCGCGAGCTGCGCGAGCTGGGTGATCGCGCGTGGGTGATGGAGCCTGAGGGCACGGCGGCGAGGCAGTGGGCCGTACAGCAGTGCAGGGCCGCCGGGTTCGAGCCAGACGTGCGGTACGAGCTGGCGGACCTCAACGCGCAGGTCCGGCTGGTGGCCGCGGGCCACGCCGTCGGCATGCTCCCCGACCTGCTCTGGACCGACACCACGCCGCCCGTACGCCTCGTACCGCTGCCCGGCAACCCCGTCCGCGACCTCTTCACGGCAGCGAGGGCGGCGACCAGCCGCGAGAGCGTGCGAGCCGTACGTGAGGCGCTCCGCGACGCGTTGTCCGAGCTGGTGGGGCTGAGAGAGGAACGCACGTAGATCGGGCATTACTCCGTACGGCGCGCGCCACCCGCCGGTATCGCCCGGAAGAACAGCGGCTTGGTGAAGCCGTGGTGCTCGTAGGCGGACAGGATCGCCATCTCGACGCTCGGCACGATGCGCTCGGGAACGAGGGCGATCGCCGAGCCGCCGAAGCCGCCGCCGGTCATCCGCGCACCGAGCGCGCCAGCTTCGAGCGCGGCGTCGACGGCCACATCGAGCTCCTCGCAGGACACGTCGAAGTCGTCGCGCAGCGAGAGGTGGGAAGACGTGAACAGCAGGCCGACCTCGGCCAGCTCGCCCGCCTCGAGCGCTTCGACCGTGTCCCGTACGCGCTGGATCTCGGTCACCACGTGCTGGACGCGCGTGAACAGCTCAGGGTCGTGCTCGAGCTTGTGGAGGGCGTCGGCGAGGTGGGAGAACGGCACGTCGCGCAGGCTCGCGACCCCCAGCTCCTTGGCCGCGCGCTCGCAGGCGGCGCGGCGGTTCCCGTACTGCCCGTCGCTGTTCTCGTGCTCGGCGCGGGTGTCGATGACGAGGAGCACCAGCCCATGGCGCTCGACCTCGAACGGGATCTGGGAGACGTGACCGTTGCGGCAGTCGAGCAGGATGGCGTGCCCTGGAGTACAGCGCAGGCTCGCCGCCTGGTCCATGCCGCCGGTCGGCGCCTGGGCGATGACGTTCTCGGCCTTCTGGCACAGGGCGGCCAGCGTGGCGCGCGTGTCGTCGTTGGCCAGCAGCCCGAGGCCGAACAGGTCGCTGGCGGCAGCGGCGACAGCGCCTTCGAGGGCGGCCGAGCTCGAGAGGCCTGCCCCGATCGGTACGGTCGAGTCGATCGCGACGTCCAGGCCTCCTATGAGGTGGCCCGCCTCGCGCAGCGCCCACAGCACGCCCGCGGCGTACCGTCCCCAGCCGTCCGGCACCCCGGGCGCGATGTCGTGGAGGGCGACCTCGGTGACGCCGCCACCGGCGGTCGAGCTGAGCCGCAGGATCCCGTCGGCGCGACGACGCGCGGCGGCGTACGTGCGTTGCGGCAGCGCGATCGGCAGCACGAGGCCGCCGTTGTAGTCGGTGTGCTCGCCGATGAGGTTCACCCGACCCGGCGACTCCCAGACACCCTCGGGCTCCTCGCCGAAGACGGAGCGGAAGTGGTCGATGACATCGCTCATGGTTGGCCTTTCGGTGTGCTGATCAGTCGTCACTGTACGGCGCGGTGCTCGGACACATGGGCGCCGACCCGATTTACGCTCTCGATGCTTCGAAACGCCCGAAACCCGCCTCGTGGACTGTCCCCAGGGCGAATCGCGTCACAACTAGAGTCGAGCCATGACCGACGGACTCACCCTGGCCATCGACAAGATGCGCGCGGCAGGCGTCACCGACACCGCGATCGCGATCTTCGCCGACTACTACGCGCAGCTCGTTGCAGGCACCACCGGCATCGTGAGCGAGGAGTCGATCGCCCCGATCGGCGACGTCGCGCGCCTCGAGGACATCGCCACCTCGCCCGACGACGCCGACGCCTTCGGCAAGACAGTGATGATCCGGCTGAACGGTGGGCTGGGTACGTCGATGGGGCTGAGCAAGGCGAAGTCCTTGCTGCCGGTACGCGACGGGCTCACGTTCCTCGACCTCATCGCTCGGCAGGTGCTGGCGGCGCGGGCCCACTACGGCGTACGTCTCCCGCTGCTGTTCCTCCACTCGTTCAACACGCGCGATGACTGTCTGGCCGCGTTGGCTGCCTACCCGGATCTCGCCGTCGACGGCCTCCCGCTCGACATGGTCCAGTCGCAGGAGCCGAAGCTGCGGGCCGACGACCTGACACCGGTCGAGTGGCCGGCAGATCCGAAGCTCGAGTGGTGCCCGCCCGGTCACGGCGACATCTACCCGACGCTGCTCGACTCGGGCGTGCTGGATGCGGTGCTCAAGGCCGGGTTCCGCTACGCGAACGTCTCCAACTCCGACAACCTCGGTGCCTCGCCGAGTCCGGAGCTGGCCGGCTGGTTCGCGCGCAGCGGCGCGCCGTTCGCGGCGGAGATCACCCCCCGTACCCCCATGGACGTCAAGGGCGGCCATCTCGCGCGGCGCCGCTCGGACGGCCAGCTGATCCTGCGTGAATCCGCGCAGACGACGCCAGAGGACATGCGGTACTTCACCGACCCAGAGATCCACCCGTACGCGTCGACGAACAACCTCTGGTTCGACCTGCAGGTGCTGCGCGACGTACTGGAGGAGCGGGGCGGGGTGCTGGGTCTGCCGATCATCCGCAACGAGAAGTCTGTCGACCCCAAGGACCCGTCCAGCCCGTCGGTCGTACAGATCGAGTCCGCGATGGGCGCCGCGATCGAGGTCTTCCACGGCGCGACGGCGATCGTCGTACCGCGCAGCCGCTTCCTGCCCGTGAAGACCACGAACGAGCTGGTGCTCCTGCGCAGCGACGTGTACGAGTGGGGCGACGACGACATCCCGCGCGCGACGGTGGACACGTTGCCGGTCGTGAGCCTCGCGAGCTCGTACAAGAAGATCGGCGACCTCGAGGCCCGCATGCCGTCCCCGCTGCAGCTCCGGGAAGCGACCTCGCTGACCGTCACCGGCGACTGGACGTTCGGCGCGGGCATCTCGGTCGTCGGCGACGTGACGCTGGGCGATGAGGGCGGCCACGTGCCGGACGCTGCAAAGCTCCGGTGAGGCCGGCTCCGGCCGTTGCCGGACGCGTTCTCGCAGGACGCAGCGAAGATCCCGGTACCGGGGATAGTCCGGCACCGGGCGCTCCATAGGGTGGGAGCCTGACGACTAGAAGGCGGCCGCTCCGGCTTCGGCGACGGTCTGGTCCTGTTCGATCGAGCCGGTGGAGACGCCGATGGCTCCGACGATGTGGCCGTCACGTACGAGCGGGATGCCACCGGGGAACACCACGATCCGTCCGCCATGAGCGTCGCTCAGCCCGTACAGGTCGCCGTCGTGGCGGGTGATGTCTGTGAGGTCCTTGGTCTGGCACTGGAAGGCGATCGCCGTGTACGCCTTGTTGATCGAGATGTGGATGCTGCCGACGTTGGCGGTGTCCATCCGTACGTGCGCCTTGAGGTTGCCGCCTGCATCGACGACCGCGATGTCCTGCGGCTGGCCGATCTCTTTCGCCTTGGCGATCGCGCCATCGATCACTCGACGAGCGTCGTCCAACGTTAGGCTGTCACTGATCTTCTCTCCACTCATGATGACTCCTTCGTGGGTGTGTAGTGGTTGGAGATGAGGGTCATGGGTGCCCGGCCGGTCGATTGCCCTCGACCTAAGCCGAGCACCCGCTTGCGTTACAGGATCAGAAGATCCGGTTGACGATGCTCGCCGGTGCGGCGAGCAGGGCGTCGATCTCGTCGTCGAGCTTGACGAGCGTCAGTGAGCAGCCGGCCATCTCGAGCGACGTGCAGTACTCGCCGACGTAGCTGCGGGTGACGTTGATGCCCTTGGCGGCGAGCTTCTCGGCGGCGATGCCGTACAGCAGGTACAGCTCGCTGATGGGAGTGCCACCGAGGCCGTTGATCATCAGCGCCACCTTGTCGCCTGAGGAGAACGGGAGATCCGGCACGACCGCGTCGAGCAGGATGTCGACGATCTCGTTCGCGGACACGATCTTGGCGCGACGGCGGCCCGGCTCGCCGTGGATGCCGACGCCGACCTCCATCTCGTCGTCAGCGAGCTCGAACAGCGGCGAACCCTTCGCAGGCGGCGTGCACGCGGTCAGCGCGATGCCCATGGTGCGGGCGACCGAGTTGACCTTCTCACCGACGCGTACGACCTCCTCGAGCTCTGCCCCTTCCTCGGCCTTGGCCCCGCAGGCCTTCATGACGAAGAAGTTGCCCGCCACGCCGCGGCGACCCACCGTGTACAGGGAGTCCTGCACCGCGACGTCGTCGTCGATGAACAGGGTGGCCACCTTGAGGCCGTCGGCCTCGGAGATCTCCTGTGCCATCTCGAACGCCATCCGGTCTCCGGTGTAGTTGTTCACCAGCAGCAGGACGCCCTTGTCGGACGCGAGGAGCTTGGCGGTCTGGTACACGTAGTCCGACGGCGGGGCCGCGAAGACGTCGCCCGGGCAGGCGGCGTCGAGCATGCCGGGGCCGACCACCATGACGTGGGCGGGCTCGTGTCCCGAGCCGGAGCCCTGGACGATGCTGACCTTGTTGTTGTTGGGTGCGTCGGCCCGCATGATCAGGTTGTACTCGGGCACGTACTTGATCGTGTCCGGGTTGGCCGCCGCGATGCCCTTGAGCATCTCCGGGACGAACTGCTTCGGGTCGTTGACGAACTTCTTCATGGACGTGCTCCTTGTTGGTGTGTAGGGATCGCGGATCAGTCGGTGGGCCAGACGTCGGCCAGCTTCTCGAGGAGCACGGCGATGGCCATCGCGCCGGCGTCGACCGACCCGATGCTGCGCTCCCCGGTGTACGAGGCCCTCCCGCGACGGGCCTGCATCGTCTTCGTGTTCTCGGCGGCCTCACGGGCGGTCGTCGCCATGGCACGTACGACCTCGGCAGCGGGCCTTCCCGCGCTCGCCTCGGCCTCGAGCGTGTCGATCGCTGGTACGAGTGAGTCCATCAGCGTCTTCTCTCCGAGCTCCGCCTTGCCACGAGCCTTGATGCCCTCGACGGAGGCGCGCAGCGCACGTACCACGTCGACGTACGAGAACTCCTCGAGCCCGCGCAGCTGAGTGCCGGCGCGTAGCATCGCCGTGCCCCAGATCGGTCCCGACGTGCCGCCGATGCGGGCGGACACGGCACCGGCGATCTTGATGACGAAGGTGCCCGGATCCGAGCGGTCGATGTTCTCCCAGTCCTCCTTCA
>DAIPZP010000076.1:0-7656 GCA_036782155.1 Propionibacteriaceae bacterium | reverse complement strand
TTTGCCGGCGTAGCGATCCTCGAAAACGATCGGCACCTCGTCGATCTTCCAGCCGAGCCGCCATGCCATGTAGGTCACTTCAATTTGAAACGCGTAGCCGCCGGAGCGCACCTGGGACAGCGCGCCGCGCCACAGGCGATGAAGTACCGCCTCCTCCGGCCGCTGGCCAGGTGGCGGGTCCGGCGGGGTCATCTCTCCGTGCGCGCGCGTGTGCTCGCGGCGGTCCTCGCCGTCCGCGGCGATCTACGGCGCCAGGGTGCCCGCGTCGCGCGGCGGTCTGATGCCACGGCTGTCGGAGGCTGACCTTCCTCCAGCGCCGCTGGTCAACCTTGGCGGTCGGGCACCAGCCCCGTGTGGTGCGCAGCGAAGGCGAGCAAGTCCGCCCATTCCGCGGCCTGCACCTGAGCCGGCTTCCCGGCACCGTGACCCGTCGAGGTCTCGATCCGGGTGAGGATCGGCGCGTCACCGGCCTGGGCGCGCTGAAGCGTCGCGGTGAACTTGTGGCTGTGCAGCGGCACGACGCGGTCGTCGTGATCGCCGGTCGCCACGAGCGTCGCCGGGTAGGCCGTACGAAAGTGGACGTTGTGCAGCGGCGAGTACGCGAGCTCGACCTCGAAGTCGTGCGAGTCGTCAGGGTTGCCGTAGTCGGACATCCACGCGGCGCCGATGGTGAACTTGTGGAACCGGAGCAGGTCGAGCACGCCGACCGTGGGCAGCGCGACGGCGAACAGGTCGGGACGCTGGGTCATCGCCGCGCCCACGAGCAGGCCGCCGTTGCTGCGACCGTGGATCGTGAGCTGGGAGGGCGTCGTGATGCCTGTCTCCACGAGATGCTCGCCGACCGCGATGACGTCGTCGAAGACGTGCTGTTTGTGGTCTAGACGGCCGTCGTCGTACCAGTCGGAGCCGTACTCACCGCCACCGCGCAGGTTCGCGATGACCAGCACTCCCCCGGCCGCGAGCCAGCCGGACCAGCCCGGCCGGTAGTCGGCGAGGACAGGGATCTTGAAACCGCCGTAGCCGTACAACAGCGTCGGTGAGGGACTCGCTGGCGCGTTGGCGGGACGGATGAGGAAGTACGGGACCTGCGTGCCGTCCGTGCTGGTCGCCCGGCGGCGCTCGACGCTGTACGGACCGGCGACGCCGGATCCCGAGTCGACGAGATCGAGCGGCCGGGTCTCGCCGGTGACGCTGTCGATCTCGTACGCCGCGGTCGGCTCGGTCACAGTCGAGATCCCCACGTACGCGTGGCGGCGGGTCGGCGAACCGTCCGACGAGACCGTCGCACCAGACGGGAGTCCCACAGACCCCCGCTCCGTACCGTCGAGGTCGTACCTGTGGAAGCGCGGCGACGCGTCGACGAGTCGCTCCACAAGCAGCTGGTCGCCGGCCGCGATGACGTCGGAGATCACGTCGTCACTCTCGGCGATCACCGTGACGGGGACTTTCCCCTGCCCGCCAGCGTCGAGGTCGAACGTGACGATCCGTCCTCGGGACGCGGTGAGATCTGTGAGCACCAGCAGCTTCGCCCCATGGCCGGGCTCACCGACGGAACGGATGACCGTGTACTCCGCGTCAGGCTCACCGACGAGCTGGACGCGCTCGCCGATCTCCGTACGCCCGTCACGCGTGACCAACGGATGAACCCAGAGCATGTTGCGGTTCTCGGTGCCCTGCCGTGGCAGCAGCCACAACCAGTGCCCGTCGTGGCTGACGCCCCAGTCGAAGATGACCCGGTCGAGGTCGGGCAGGTCAGCGACGAGCTCGTCGTCGCGGCTGCCGAGCGAATGCCGCATGACCTGCGGGCGCCCCAAGGCGCCGGTCTGGGTGCCGACCGCGTCACCGGTGTCCGCGAACGCGTTGTAGAGGTACGAGACGTTGTCGGGCAGCCACGTCGGCTCGGCGAACTTGGTGACGAGCTCGGGCTCGCCGGTGTCGTCGCCGGTCGCCACTTCCAGGACGTGGATGCGCTGCCAGTCTGAGCCGGCATCCGACCTCGCCACAGCGAGGTAGCGCCCGTCATCGCTGACAGTGAAGGTGCTGAGCGAGCTGGTGGAATCCTCTGACCAGCTCGCCGGGTCGAAAATGATCCGCGCGCCAGGATCGGCGACCTCGTCGGCGCTGCGCCCCACGTGCCACACGTCCTGCGGCATCGAGCCGTCGTTCCGGTTGAGGAAGAACCAGCCGCCGGAGGAGTGCGGGATGCCGGCGCGCGGCCTCGACGCGACCCGGCGCATCGTGTCGGAGAACCAGGCACGGCTGGGGATGGTCTCTAGGTACGACTCCGTGTAGGCACGCTGGGCGTCGACCCACGCGATCGTCTCCGCGGAGTCCGGGTCCTCGAGCCACCGGTACGGATCGGGGATCTCGTGGCCGTGCAGAATCTCTGTCGTCGCGTCGCGGTGGCTCTCCGGATAACTCACTCCGGTGATTCTAGGCAGCGACCCCGACATCGCCAGCGAACAAGCACTGAAGTGCCAAATCCGCGTAAGGATCCGGCCATGTTCCCTCCAGCTGCCACCGACCGCTGAGACCATCGAGGCATGACCTCTCAACCTGATCCCAACTCCGCTCCTCGCTCTGTGGTCACCGGCCTGTCCGGCAACGAGCTGTTCTGCATCGACAAGCTCGGATACCGAGCCGGCGACCTGCTGGTCGGCAACAGCGTCTACTCCCTCGGTCTGCTCGGCGGCATCGGCAGCGCGTTCAACGCCATGGCAGGTGGCGAGGTGAACCAGATCACGGAGATGATCACGGCTGGACGCCACCTGTCGACGCAGCGGCTCATGAACGAGATGCGCCAGTCGTCCATGCACGGTGCCACGGGCATGTCGAGCGAGCTGATCTTCCATGCCGGCAACGTCGAGTTCCTGTCCGTCGCCTCCGGTCTGTACCGCAAGGACGGCCAGATGCCGCAGTTTGCGTTCACGACGTCCGCCGACGCCCAGGAGCTGTGGTGCCAGGAGGACTCGGGCTACGCCCCTGTCGCCTTCGCGATGGGCAACGTCGCGTACTCCATCGGAGTCGGTCGCGGCATCACGGGCGCCTTCAAACAGCTCCAGAAGGGCGAGGTCAAGCAGTACTCGGACATCTTCACCCACACGCGCAACCTCGCTCTGCAGCGGATCGTCGGTGAGGCGCAGTCCGTCGGCGCCAACGCGGTCGTGGGCATCAAGACATCGATCCTGCCGTTCGGCGGAACCGGCGTGCAGGAGATGCTCATGGTCGGTACCGCCGCGCGTCACGACATGTCCGACGCGCACTTCGCGCGGATGGGCGTCACGACGAGCGACCTCACCGCAGAGGAGACGTGGAACCTCGCGAAGATCGGCTACTCGCCGCTCATGCTTGTGCTGGGCACCAGCGTCTACTCACTCGGCTTCGTCGGCGGCCTCATGGCGTCGTTCAAGAACTACGTCAAGGGCGAGATCAGCGAGCTCACCGAGCTCATCTATGCCGCCCGTGAGGAGTCGCTCGGCAAGGTGCGGGCGCAGGCTTCGAGCATCGGCGCCGACGATGTCGTGGGCGTGAAGACCTACATCTACGACCTCGGCGGCGGCCTCATCGAGTTCCTCGCCATCGGCACCGCCGTGAAGAAGACCGACAGCGCGAAGACGTCGACCGACATGCTGCCGGCGCAGGCGATCATCCGCGACAAGGACACGTTCTTCAACGCGGCGGAGTCGTCGTACGGAGTCAGCCTCACGCACGACTGACATGCTCAGCCGGCGACAACGCTCGCATCGAGGACGTGCTCGGCCGACTTGATCGTCTCGAGCAGCCCCGCTGAGGGGACGACTTCGAGCGAGATCGTCGCCACGGCCGCCTCGGAGCCGTCGAACACCGTGTTGGACATCTCCTGCACGTTGATACCAGCGCGGCTGACGGCGTCGAGGCAGGCGGCGAGGACACCCGGACGATCGAGGTGACGGACCACGAGCGAGCAGACGGCGGGCGTCGTCACCGCGATGTTGACGGCGTTCGGCACCTCACCGGTGGCCGCGAAGGCCGTGATGATGCGTACCGCCTCGGCGGCGATCGCTTCCTGAGCCTGTGCCGTGGATGCGCCGATGTGGTGCGTGCCGTACACGCCGGCGTTCTTTCCGATCGCGCCTGTGTAGTCGCCGCTGCCCCCGGCCGGCTCGTCGGCGTACACGTCCAGCCCTGCCCGGATGCCCTTGTCCTCGATCGCCTTCGTCAGCGCCGCCTCGTCGACGACCTCACCGCGTGAGGTGTTGACGAACAGCGCGCCTGGCTTCATCGCGGCGAAGAAGTCGGCCCCGCACAGCCCGCGCGTACCGTCGTTGAGCGCCACGTGCACGCTCACCACGTCGGCCGCTGCCGCGACCGCCAGGGGCGACTCGAGAGCCACGATGCCCAGCTCCTCCGCGCGTTCCGGTGTCAGGCTCCGACTCCAGGCGACCACCTTCATCCCGAAGCCCTTGGCGCGGGCGATCATCGCGCCGCCGATGCCGCCGACTCCGACCAGCCCCAGCGTCCGCCCGTACAGCCCGGCAGCCTTGGAGTAGGCCGACTTGTTCCAGCGGCCCTCACGCAGGTCCAGCGCGTTGTCGACGATCCGCCGGTCCAGAGCCAGGACCAGGCCGAACGCGAGCTCGGCCACAGCGATCGAGTTCTTGCCGGGGCAGTTCGACACGTAGATCCCGCGCTTCGATGCGGCCGCCACGTCGATCGTGTTGTAGCCCGCACCAGCCCTGACGACCAGCTTCAGCGGCCCGGCGGCGAGGACGTCCTCCGGCACTTTCGTGCTGCGCACAACCAGCACATCCGGCCGTTGAGCCGCGACCGCTTCGGCCAGTGACGCTCCGGAAAGAGCCGGATCGACGGTGATCTCCATGCCCGCGGCAGTGAGGGCGTCGACGCCCGAACGCTCGAACGAGTCAGCAATGAGTACGCGCATGGCTCGAGCGTATGACTCCCCGGCTCACCGCGTGTGCGATCAGCCCCGCCTCAGCCCCAGCACAGGCAGAACGGGTGGCCCGCGGGGTCGGCGTAGACGACGAAGCCTGACGTCTGCCCGAAGTCAGCCGCCTGCAGCACACGAGCGCCCAGCCTCGTCGCCTCGGCGTCGGCCGAGGCGATGTCGGGGACGTGGAGGTCGAGATGGATCTGCTGCTGCTGCTCCCCGGCCGGCCACTCCGGCGGTAGATGGTCTGGGGCGAGCTGGATGCCCAGCGTCGACCGCCCGTCGACGATGACGGAGTGCCAGTCGACGTCACGCTCGACCGTCCCGCCGTACATGGCCGCCCAGAAACTGCTCTCAGCCTCCAGATCGGGGGCGTCGAGCACGATGGTGGTCCTCACGATGTTCATGGGCCTCATGCAACCACGCATCTCCGACAAAAAGAGCGCCACCGGCTCCCGAAGGAACCGGTGGCGCTGTTCGTACAGCTCAGTTACGCCTGAGCGTCACTCCTTGACGTCAGCGTCGACCCAGTCGAAGGTCTTCGTGACGGCCTTCTTCCAGTTGCGGTAGACGCGAGCGATCTCGTTCGGGTTGGCGGCAGGCGACCAGCGCTTGTCCTCGGCCCAGTTGTCGATGACGTCCTGCTCGCCGTTCCAGAAGCCGGTCGCGATGCCGGCTGCATAGGCGGCACCGAGTGCGGTCGTCTCAGCGACGACCGGACGGACAACGGGGACGCCGAGCACGTCGGCCTGGAACTGCATGAGCAGGTTGTTCGCCGTCATGCCACCGTCGACCTTGAGCTCGGTCAGCGGAACGCCGGAATCAGCGTTCATGGCGTCGAGCACTTCACGGGTCTGGAAGGCCGTGGCCTCCAGCACCGCACGGGCGATGTGCGCACGGTTGACGTAACGCGTGAGGCCCACGAGGGCGCCACGTGCGTCGTTCCGCCAGTACGGAGCGAACAGACCCGAGAACGCCGGCACGAAGTACGCGCCACCGTTGTCCTCGACGGAGCCCGCGAGCTCCTCGATCTCGGACGCAGAACCGATCATCTTGAGGTTGTCGCGCAGCCACTGCACGAGCGACCCGGTGACGGCGATCGAGCCCTCGAGCGCGTAGATCGGAGGCGTGTCACCGATCTTGTAGCAGAGGGTCGTGAGAAGGCCGTTCTTGCTCGGCACGATCTCGGTTCCGGTGTTGAGGATCATGAAGTTGCCGGTGCCGTACGTGTTCTTCGCCATGCCGGGCTCGAAGCAGGCCTGACCGAAGGTCGCCGCCTGCTGGTCACCGAGGTCACCAGCGACCGGGATGCCGGCCAGCGACGGGATGACGGCGGTGCCGTACACCTCGGCGGAGGACTTGATCTCGGGAAGCATGCTCATGGGGATCGTCATGTCCGCGGCGATCTCGGGATCCCAGCTCAGGGTCTTGAGATCCATGAGCATCGTGCGGGAAGCGTTGGTCACGTCGGTGATGTGAACGCCACCGTTGACGCCGCCGGTCAGGTTCCAGATGACCCAGCTGTCGATGGTGCCCATGACGAGCTTGCCGCCCTCAGCCTGGCCACGTGCGCCGGCGACGTTGTCGAGGATCCACTTGACCTTGGGACCACAGAAGTACGTGGCGAGGGGCAGGCCGACGCGCTCCTTGTACTTGTCCTGGTTCCCGCCGCCGAGCTCGTCGACGATCTTGCCGGTACGGGTGTCCTGCCACACGATGGCGTTGTAGACCGGCTGGCCGGTCTCCTTGTTCCAGACGACGGTCGTCTCGCGCTGGTTGGTGATACCGACGGCGACGATGTCGTCCTTGGTCTTGCCCGCGTCGGCCAGAGCGAGGTCGACGACCTTCTGCACCTTGGCCCAGATCTCCAGCGGGTCATGCTCGACCCAGCCGGCCCTGGGGAAGATCTGCTCGTGCTCTTCCTGCCCCGAGCCGACGATCTTGCCCTCGTGGTTGAAGACGATCGCGCGAGAGCTCGTCGTCCCCTGATCGATAGCCAATACGAACTTCTCAGACATGTTTCTCCACTTCATTGTGTGTTCGTGAGTCAGTGTGATGACGCCAAGGCCCGCCGCCATCTCAGACGGCGGGCCATGGTCGTGTCAGGTGTGCGTGTTACTTGGGCAGCAAGACGCCGGACAGCAGCCCGGCCACAACGCCGCCGACGATCGGGCCGACAACCGGAACCCAGCTGTAGGACCAGTCGGAACTGCCCTTGCCGGGGATCGGGAGGATGGCGTGCGCAATGCGCGGGCCAAGGTCCCGACTCGGGTTGATGGCGTATCCGGTAGGCCCACCGAGGGAGGCGCCGATGCCGACGATCAGGAGAGCGACACCCAGTGCGCCGAGCCAGCCAAGGCCGCCCGGGGTCTTGGTGGCCGAATCGCCCCAGTGACCCGCCGCGAGAACGGTGAAGACCAGCACGAAGGTGCCGAGAAACTCGGTCACGACGTTCCACACGTAGTTACGGACCTCAGGGCCGGTCGAGAAGACGGCGAGCTTGAAGGCGGGGTCCGCGTCCTGATCGAACTGCTTCTTGTAGGCCAACCAGCAGAGCACGGCACCGATGAAGGCGCCGACCATCTGGCCTGAGATGTACTCGAGGATCGAGCCGACGTTGACCGGGATGCCCGGCACGAACTCCTTGGCGCCTGACGCCCAAACGCCCAGGGTCACCGCAGGGTTGATGTGTCCACCCGATTTGTACGACACGAGCACGCCAGCGAAGA
>DAIPZP010000075.1:0-7790 GCA_036782155.1 Propionibacteriaceae bacterium | reverse complement strand
CGACGGCCTGCGGGTCGACGCCGTGGCCTCCATGCTCTACCTCGACTACTCCCGGCAGCCGGGCGAGTGGGTGCCGAACCAGTTCGGCGGCAACGAGAACCTCGCCGCCATCGACTTCCTGCGCTACGTCAACAAGCACCTGTACGAACGGGCGCCGGGCGTGATGATGATCGCCGAGGAGTCCACCTCGTTCGCCGGCATCACCCGCCGCGTTGACCAGGGCGGACTCGGCTTCGGCTTCAAGTGGAACATGGGCTGGATGAACGACTCGCTGCGCTACCTGCAGCTCGACCCGGTCTATCGCCAGTACCACCACAACCTCATGACGTTCGCGATGGTCTACGCCTTCTCGGAGAACTTCGTGCTGCCGATCAGCCACGACGAGGTCGTGCACGGCAAGGGCTCGATGATCAACAAGATCGGTCAGGACGACTGGCGCAAGTTCGCGAGCCTGAGGGCCTTCTATGCGTTCATGTGGGCGTTCCCGGGCAAGCAGCTCATCTTCATGGGGTGCGAGTTCGGTCAGCGACGCGAGTTCAACGAGTCCGTGAGCCTCGAGTGGTGGGTGTCCGACCTGTGGGGTCACCACGGACTGCAGCGCCTGTTCCGCGACCTGAACATGGTCTACCGCGAACACCCGGCGCTATGGACGCTCGACGCCGACCCTCGTGGGTTCCAGTGGATCAACGCCGATGACGCGGCCGCCAACGTGTTCAGCTGGGTACGTAGCGACGACGCCGGTGATCTGGTGGCCTGCGTGGTGAACTTCTCCGCCCAGCCGCATGCCACGTACTCGATCGGTCTTCCGCAGGCGGGCGTGTGGACGGAGATCCTCAACACCGACTCGACCATCTACGACGGGACCGACACGTACGGAAACATGGGCCAGGTCACCGCCTACGACGTACCCAGCCGTGGTTTCACCGCGAGCGCCACCGTGGCCGTCCCGGCCCTGGGCGCGATCTGGCTGCACTTCGAGCCGGAGCAGCAGGTCGAGACCTCTGCGGGTGGCGAGGCCTGATCGAGGCAGGAGGTCGGTTCAGGCGACAGCGGACTTCGGGACGCTGTACGTCTCGCAGTCGCCGACCTTGGTCGCCGTCATGCCCTTCTCGCCCCAGTACTGGAGCGAGGCGATGGAGCCGTACGTGTCGCTGCTGGGTCCGACCTGCCAGGCGAGGCGGAAGATCGCGGGATCAGGGGCGAAGCCGTCGACGTGGGTCAGCACCGCGAACGACAAGCAGTGAGCCTGGAGCTGTACGCGGCGGCTGTACTCGTTCACGCTCCAGCCCTGCTTCTGGGCATTCGACAGGATCTGGGTCAGCGACTGCACGTGGTGTGCGTACTCGTGCGTGACGAGCTCAGCCCCGTAGAAGCGGCTTCCCACGCCGTTCGCCACACCCGTGGGAGACACGTAGATCGTCGCGTCGCTGGGGCAGTACATCGCTGAGATGGGGTCACTCGGACGGAGCGTCTGGCAGGGGTTCACGACCGTGTTGACGTAGAAGTAGATGCTCGCCGGCCGGAACCTGAAGTCGGACACTGATCCCACGATCGAGCCCCACACGGTGTTCATGCAGTCCACGAAGGCGGTCATGGCAGCTTGTGACTCCGCGGGGTTGGTCGACTCGGACTGCCCCGGGCAGGACCCGGCGATGGCCTGGTCGTAGACCGGGTTGTCGCGCAAGATGGCGGAAACCAGCGGCCCCTTGGTCTCCTCCGTGGTGGCCGGTGCCGTCGGAGTGGCGGCCTCGGCGGTGCTCGGGCTCGCGGATGGCGTCGCGGAGGCGGAAGGGGTCTGCGATGCCGCAGGCGTACCGGCGGTCGTCTCGGGAAACGCGATCTGGTTCCAGGACGTGGCGGGTGGGGCGGCGTATCCGGCGTTCGTGAACCGCCAGATGCTCGCCAGCAGACCGACGATGGCGAGGATCGACGCCGCGACCATGAAGACCCTCCGTCGCCGATCGATGGTGACGAGGCGACCCATCCGTTCCGCGGCATCTCCGGAGGAGAGCTGGGGCAGGCGGGGCCTTCTGGTCCTGGGACGGCCGTACGGGATCTCGACGTCGCGCTTGACCCGGAGCGCGTCGCGGGCCGTCTGGGGGTCGACAGCCTTCCACTCAGCGACCTCCGAGGTGACAGGCCTCTCGTGGACGTGGGGAACAACCATGACGGATTCCGGATGGACAACTGCGACGACCGGGACCACGAGGGAACAGATCCCCAGGTGAACTCGCGGCGTCGGACCCATGACGATCCCGGGGCGTGGGTCCAAAGTGGCGACGGCGCCCAGCGCGGGGTACTCGTCGCGGTCAGCCAGCCGGGAGCGCGCAGGCTTGACCACACCCGGGCGGGTTGTCGTCACATCCACCTCCTGCGCTACACCGCGTCACGCTACGGCAGGCTCCGTCCCGCTCACCCTCACCATGAGTGGCCTCTCACGGGATGCGTATCCTGCAAGGCAACGACGGGTCCAAGGAGTGCTTGTGAACCACCGCACGGTCCGGCTCGAGGTCCCCTCTAACGAGAGCGACCCGGCCTCGTATCTGCGCGCTGCGTGGCGCACTGCCGTGGAACAGGGCGCCGAGCGCGTCGAGCTCGTCGTCGGGACATCCGACGGGCACCTGCGCCACGCGGCTCACCGCGCCGGCTTCCTCCACGAGGGAGTTCTTCGCAAGGGACGAGCAACTCCCTACGGCCCTGAGGACGTGCACCTGTACGCGATCGTGGCCGGTGACGATCACGAGGGTCCGGCGGGTTTTTCGTACGTGATGAACGCCGCGCTCCCCCGCACCCGCGTCATCGCTCATGCGCTGTTCCGTGACACCGACGACCGGGTGCTGCTGCTCCAGGTCTCGTACAAGAACGACTGGGAGCTGCCTGGTGGGATCGTGGAACGTCACGAACCGCCGCGACGTGGCGCCGAGCGCGAGGTCCTGGAGGAGATCGGCCTGGAACGCGTCCTCGGACAACCCCTGGTGGTCGACTGGTTGCCGCCCTATCTCGGCTGGGACGACGCGGTGGAGTTCATCTTCGACGGCGGGGTGCTGACCCCCGACGACGTCGCGGCGATGACGCTCAACGACGGTGAGATCGTCTCAGCCCACTGGCTGCCCGCCCGCGAAGCAGCCGGACATGTCTCTGATTTGGCTGCTCGCCGACTGCGCTGGATCGACGAGGTGCGGCCCACATCGACCACGTACTTCGAGGATGGTCGGCCGAAGGGCTGATTGCCCCCGCCGGGAAGGCGGGCGGGCGTCGTGCGGACCGCCCGCCTTCCCTGCGAGGCCCGGCTACGACGACCCCCAAGCTCTCGTCGTCGTGCCCGGATTCTTCAAGCTCCCGAGGAGATCTCAGAACAGTGCTGATGCTAGTTCACGACGCGACCTCAGGACAGTGGAATCTGTCGGCTCGCAGGTGTCATAAAGCTCCAGCAGCCTCTTGCGCACGATGTCTCTCTCATCGCCGGCGTGGCTCCGCACCGCGGCGACGAGCCGGGCGAAAGCCTCCTCGAGCGCACCGGTCGCCGCTTCGAGATCCGCCATGGCGAGAAGGGCATCGAGATCGTCAGGGTTGGAAGCCAGCTTCTCCACGGCACCCTGCGGGTTTGAGGTGGTCACGCGAGAGAGAAGTCCAGACTGTGCGAGACCGGCTTTCGCGATGGCATCGGATGGTGTCGCCACAAGGATTGTCTCGAACTCCTGTCGCGCCGCGGCGTAGTCTTCGCGCTCCATGGCGTCGTACGCGGCGGCGTAGCGCGGATCCATCGCCACCTCGCCGTCGTCACCATCAGTTGCTGCAGCTGGGGCGACCGGCTGCGCCTTGCCGACGATTCCGTGCTTCGCGGCCATGCGCAGCAGCTCGTCGATGCGCGCCTTGGCGTCCTCCTTCGCCAGCGTGCCCTGCCAGAGCGGGACGAGCTGTCCGCTCACGACACCGGCGACGGTGGGGACCGCCTTGATCTGCAGCTCCGCGGCGAGCCCGGCATTCGTGTCGACGTTCAGGCGCACCAGCAGCCAGCGGCCCGCGGCCTCGTCGGTCAGGGCGGCGAGGTCCTGGCTCAGCCGCTGTTGCTCCGGGGCGCGCGGCGAGTAGAACTCGATGAGGATCGGGTAGCGCACAGAAGCTTGCATCGCCGCGTCGAACGACGCATCGTCGACCTCGGTCACAAAGCTGCCGGCAGGAGCCGCTGGAGCGCCCAGCGAGGACAGGTCGATGGCTCCCCGTAGCGAGTGTGGTTGCGTCATGAGGCCATTCAACCAGAGCGATCTGTCGTGACCAGATACAGGAATCCTCGCCATTGACCCCTCGTCCTTGCCAGGATGAGGGCATGGCTCACGAACGTGCAGGACTTGTCGCCCTCCCATCAGACCTGATCGACGTCGACGCAGTACTGGCCGCGTACCACGACATCGTTCCGGATCCGACCAACCCGGACCAGATGGTCGTGTTCGGCACCTCGGGCCACCGGGGTTCCAGCCTCGACGGCGCCTTCAACGACGCCCACATCGCGGCGACGACCCAGGCGATCATCGAGTACCGGGCCTCGCAGGGCACCACGGGTCCCCTGTACATCGCGAAGGACACGCACGCGCTGTCCGACCCGGCTTGGCGCACGGCCATCGAGGTTCTGACAGCGCACGGCGTCCACGTACGAGCCGAACGAGAGGACGAGTACACGCCGACGCCCTCCCTGTCCCGCGCGATCATCGTCCACAACCGCGGCCTGAGCGACCATCTCGCCGACGGCATCGTCGTGACCCCGTCGCACAACCCGCCCCGTGACGGCGGCTTCAAGTACAACCCGCCGAACGGCGGCCCGGCCGACACGGACGCGACGAAGGTCATCGCTGCGCGCGCCAACGAGCTGCTCGCCGATCCGGGACAGGTCCGCAGGACCCCGTACGAGCAGTGCGACGTGGAGCGGTGGGACTACCGCACCGCGTACTGCGAGGACCTGACGAACGCGATCGATCTCGACGCGATCAGGTCCGCAGGCGTACGGATCGGGGCCGATCCGATGGGCGGCGCGTCGGTGCAGTACTGGTCCTACATCGCGGAGAACCTGGGGCTGAACCTCACGGTGGTCAATCCGACGGTCGACCCCACCTGGCGGTTCATGACGCTCGACCACGACGGCAAGATCCGCATGGACTGCTCGTCCCCGTACGCGATGGCCTCCCTCGTCCAGCAGCGCGACTCCTACGACATCGCCACCGGCAACGACGCCGACGCCGACCGCCACGGCATCGTCACCCCCGACGGTGGCCTGCTCAACCCGAACCACTACCTCGCGGTCGCCATCCAGTACCTGTATGCGCACCGCAGCGGCTGGAACCCCGACGCCGGCATCGGCAAGACGTTGGTGTCGAGCTCGATGATCGACAGGGTCGCGGCCGAGCTGGGCCGGACGCTGGTCGAGGTGCCGGTCGGCTTCAAGTGGTTCGTCCCCGGCCTGATCTCCGGCGACCTCGGCTTCGGCGGCGAGGAGTCGGCGGGAGCCTCATTCCTCACCCACGACGGCCGCACCTGGACCACCGACAAGGACGGCCTCCTGCTCGATCTGCTCGCCAGCGAGATCCTCGCGGTGACGGGCAAGTCCCCCTCCGAGCTCTACCGGGAGCTCGAAGCGAAGTACGGGGTCTCCTCGTACGCCCGCGTCGACGCGCCCGCGACGCGTGAGCAGAAGGAGAAGCTCGGCAAGCTCTCCCCCGCCGACGTGACCGCGACCGAGCTCGCCGGTGAGCCCATCACGGCGAAGCTCACGACGGCACCGGGGAACGGGGCGCCGATCGGCGGCCTCAAGGTGACGACCGAGCACGCCTGGTTCGCGGCCCGGCCGTCCGGTACGGAGAACGTGTACAAGATCTACGCCGAGTCCCTCAAGGGTCCCGACCACCTCGCCGAGGTGCAGAAGGAGGCGCGCCAGGTCGTCGACGGCGTGCTGGGCTGAGCCGCCGGCGGCGGCGGGACACTACTACGTGCCGTCGTCCTCGACGACGACCGCCTGACGCACGGCCACAGGCCGCACGCCGGACCGCTGGATGACCTGCTCGATGGTGTGCTCGATCGTGAACGGGTCGTCGACGTAGCGGATCTCTCGCAACCCCTGGTCCTGCGCGGCCGACTCGAACACGAGGTGTCCGTAGTTGAACAGGGTGCCGAGGAACGGCTGGTGGACGGTGATGTCGAGGATCCTCATCAAGGGCACCGTCGCCACATGACGCTCGAACGTCCCGTGCACGCGGAACACGCGGAGGTTGGTCACGACGAACCGGTCCATGTGCAACGCGTGGATCTGTAGCAGCCCGACCGCCGACAATCCCAAGCCGACGAGCATCATCAGCCACCAGCCTGGACCGGCGTACCCCATGAGCAGGAGGATCGCGACGCCCATGACGACCCAACCCGCAGGTCCGACCGCGGCGACGGGGGGCTTGGCGATCTCGACGATGACCACCTCGCCGTCGTCGTGGAGCAGGTGCCGCTCGATGTCAGGGCGAAGGTAGCTGGTCCGACGGACCCTGGGCTCAGCGAGCGGCGAGCGCAGTGAAGAACCGGACGATGGCATCAAAGGCCCCGACGAACGTCTTCACCGCGGCGGCAGCCTGTTCGGGGCGGGTGAAGAGGTAGAAGAGCACGAAGGCAGCTACCAGCAGCCAGACGGCTTTCTTGATCCACGTCATGACCACTCCCTTCACTGAATCAGCCCTATCTTGCCTGACGACACGGCGTGCTCCCCGGACATCTCTCGCGTGTCGGTCACTGACCCCCTCAGGCCGGGCGAGAATCGCGTATGACAGGCTTCTCGTCATGAACACCGACCTCTTTGTCTGCATCGACCATGTCGGCCTCGCGGTACCCAACCTTGACGAGGCCATCAAGTTCCACACCGAGGTGATGGGCTGGCGCGTGCTCCACCGCGAGACCAATGAGGAGCAGGGCGTCGAAGAGGCCATGCTCGGCACCGGGGAGCAAGGCGTGGAGAATGCTCAGATCCAGCTGATCGCCCCACTGAACGAGAACTCCACGATCGCCAAGTTCATCGCCAAGAACGGCCAGGGCATCCAGCAGCTCGCCTACCGCGTCAAGGACATCGACGCCGTCTCCGAGGCGCTCCGCGCCGGTGGCGTACGGCTCCTCTACCCCGAGCCGAAGATCGGTACCGGCGGCTCGCGGATCCAGTTCGCCCACCCGAAGGACACCGGCGGCATCCTGCTCGAGATCGTTGAGCCCGCAGCCCACTGATGGGTGGCTCTCGATTTGCCGGGCGGGAGAACCGCCACGGGGTAGCCTTCGAAGCAGACCCACCCGTCCGGCACGAGGAGCGGCCGCATGAACGATGACTATGAGGATTCCGGCCTCAGCCTGTTCGACGACCGCGCGACGGTTGTCGGAGGCTTCCCCAACGCCGTCCTCGGCTACGACAAGAAAGAGGTCGACGACCATGTGCGCAAGCTCGAGCGCCAGATCCTCGACCTGCGTCGTCAGATGCGCGAGCAGACGACCGAGCACGAGCTGCTCAAGTCTCAGGCCTCTGCCACCGATTTGAGCCGGCTGACCGGCCACGCGTCTGTCCTTCTGAATGCCGCCGAGTCGCACTCCGAGGAGCTGAAGACCACAGCGCAGATCGAGGCGCAGGTCATCCGGGAGTCCGCGCGGCGCGACGGGGAGGAGCTCCGCGCCGGTGGCCAGCAGGAGGCAGACGACCTTCGTGCTACGTCCATGGCCAACCTTCGCCGCTTGCGCGACAAGCAGACCGAAGAGCTCAGCGCGACCCTCGCCGCTGCTCG
>DAIPZP010000074.1:1869-7897 GCA_036782155.1 Propionibacteriaceae bacterium | reverse complement strand
CGCGCTGCCGGCGCGGACCTCCCCAGACTCGACCGACCAGCCCGTGAGGGGACCCCACCCCGGTCGGTCGGCCGGGCCCGCCTCAAAGTCACCGTTGCGCACCAGGTCGGCGTTGAGACCGCCGTCCAGGGCAAAGTTGATGTCCTCGAGGAACACGCCCCACAGGTCGGGGCTGATAGTGCGCCCGACCGGGCCGCCGACGACGACATCGAGCGTCGTGACGTCGTCGGTCATCACAGCCGTCCCACCAGGTGCGCGAGCCGTCCGTCCCGCGCGAACACCGGGATGACGTCAAGCGGGGCGTCCACCGTGACGTCCTGGCCGCCGTCATGGACGGCACCGGAGTGCAGCTCGGTCCAGCGTGCGCCAGCGGGCAGGTACACCGAGCGGCTCGTGGCGCCGGCCTCCACCACCGGGGCGACCAGCAGGTCTGGCCCGTACAGGTACTCGTCGAGGTCGCCCCAGCAACGGTCGTCGCCGGGGAACTCGTGGAACAGGCCGCGCATGACCGGTTGCCCGTCGGTGTGCGCCTGCCGCATGAGCTCGCGCGTGTAGTCGCGCAGCGCCTCGCGCAGGTGCAGGTAGCGCGCCAGGATCCGGTAGGTCTCCTCGCCGAACGACCACACCTCGTTGGGCGCGCCCGTCGACTGCCGGGGCGTCCCATCGGCGGCCACCGGGGTGACCTCGGGCAGCCGCGTGCCGTGCATGCGCATCACCGGCATGAAGGTGCCAGCCTGGAACCACCGCACCACCAGCTCGTGGAAGGCCGGGTCGTCGGTGCGAGCGCCCCAGAACCCGCCGATGTCGGTGGTGAACCACGGGATGCCGGCGACGCCGAGGTGCACGCCGGCGGTCAGCTGGCGGCGCAGGCTCTCGAACGTCGAGGCGATGTCGCCGGACCACATCAGGGCGCCGTAGCGCTGCGAGCCGGCCCACGCGCACCTGACCAGGTTGACGACGTCCTCGACGCCGTCGGCGCGCAGTCCTTCGTAGAACGCGCGCGAGAAGTGCTGCGGGTAGAGGTTGGCGACCTCGTCGCCCTGGCCGGCGTGGAAGCGCCACGCGTCCCAGTCCTGCTTGCCGAACTCCGGCTCGGCCTCGTCGAGCCAGAACAGCCGGATCCCGTACCTGCCGTAGCCCTGCCGGCATTGCTCCCACAGGAACTGGCGCGCCTCCGGGTTGGTGGCGTCGACGAACCGGCTTGGCCCGCCAAACCACATCTGGACGTCGATGCCGCGGTTGGTCGCCACGAGCAGGTTGCGGCGGTCCATCGCGGGGAAGTTCACCGAGTCGAGCGCGACCTGCGGCCACACCGACACCATCAGCTCGACACCCATCTCGCGGAGCTCGTCGACCATCGCCTGCGGGTCGGGCCAGAACTCCTCCTCGAAGCGGTAGTCGCCCATGTGCGGCCAGTGGAAGAAGTCCGCGACGACGACGTCCAGCGGCAGGCCGCGCCGCCGGTGCTCGCGGGCGACCTCGAGCAGCTCCTCCTGGCTGGCGTAGCGCATCTTGCACTGCCAGTAGCCCAGGCCGAGCTCCGGCATCATCGGGACGTGACCGGTCGCCTCGGCGTAGTGGCGCGCGACGGCGGCCGGTGTGTCGCCTGCCGTGACCCAGTAGTCGATCTGCCTGGTGGCGTTGGACTCCCACTCGGTGCGGTTGCACCCGAAAGTGACGCGCCCCACCGATGGGTCGTGCCAGAGGAAGCCGTAGCCGGCCGTCGACGTGACGAACGGAACGCTCGCCTGGCAGTTGCGCTGGGCGAGCTCGAACGTCGACCCCTTCAGGTCGGGGGTCCGCTGCTGGTACACGCCGAGGCCCGCGAGGTGCTCATCGGCCGCGGCCAGCGACAGCGTCGTGCGGTAGGCCCCGCCGGGCAGTGCGCGGTACCGGCGCGGGTGCGGCTTCGTGGCGCCGTCGTCCGGCACCTCCTGCAGCAGCAGTCGCCCGTCGGCGTCGTAGAACGCCAGGCGGCAGTCGTGGCGCAGCCCGCCGGCCTGCCAGTCCTTGCCGCACGAGGCGCGGGCGACCACGGTGAGGCCGCCGTTGACCAGGGTGGCGACGTCGCCGTCGACGTCGATGCGCACCGCGTCAGGGTCGCTCGCGGCGGGCAGCAGCGCCCAGTCGGTGTCCTCGATCCGGCCCATGCTGCACCGGAGGCGTACCGAGTCCGGTCCCCAGGGCTGGATCGCGACGGTCTCACCGCCACCCGTCCACGTCAGGCGACCGTCGGCCACGCGGAACGGGGTTGGTGCGTGGGGCATGGTGCCTGCGGGCATGGTGCCTGCGGGCATGGCGTCTGCGGGCATGGCGTCTGCGGGCATCGTGTCTGCAGGCATGGCGTCTCCGGTCATCTCGGCTCGTCCTTCGTCGGGTCTCGTGGTCAGGGGTGCTGGATCGTCGCGGAGACGGTCGCGAACGAGTGCGGCGGCAGCGTCAGGCGCAGGCCGGCTGGCGTATGCTCCAGGTGCTCGAGCCTCACCGGGCTCACGGTGTCCGCGGCGCCGGGCCGGTTGTAGGCGTTCGCGGAGTCCGCCCAGAGCAGGCGACCGGTGGCGCCGGACAGGGTGGCGCCGCGGACCTGCAGCTCGACCTCGAGGGGCGCGTCGAGGTCGACGTTGGTCACCGAGACGAGCGCCGTGCCGTCCCTGGTGCTCGCGGACGCGGAGACCACGGGCACGTCGCGCCCGGCCACGGTGCGCGACGGGCCGGACACGTGGGTCGGCAGGGACGTGGCGTCGTGGTGGCCCTTGTTCATCTCGAACACGTGGAACGTGGGCGTGCGCACCATCGGGCCGCCGTCCGGGTCGGTGAGCAGCATCGCCTGGAGCACGTTGACGGTCTGGGCGATGTTGGCCATCGTCAGCCGGTCGGCGAAGCGGTGGAAGACGTCGAAGTGCCAGGCGGCGACCATCGCGTCGCGCAGGGTGTTCTGCTGGAAGAGGAAGCCGGGGTTGGTGCCGGGCTCGACGTCCCACCACGTGCCCCACTCGTCCAGCACCATCCCGTACTGCTTGTCCGGGTCGTAGACGTCCATCACGGCCGCGTGCGAGCGCAGCAGCTCCTCGACACCCTGCGCCGCGACGATCGTGCGCCAGTACTCCTCCGGTACGAACCGGGTCGCGCTGCCCTTGTCCGTCCAGGTGCCGCCGATCGTGTAGTAGTGCACCGACACCGCTTCCCACGGCACCGCCGCGAAGGGGTGGCCGCCGATCTCGGGGATGACCTTCATCAAGGTCTTGGTCCAGGCGACGTCGGCGCCGTCGGCGCCGGCCGCAACCCGGTAGAGCGGCGTCTCGTTGCCGCTGCGGCAGAAGGTGCCGTACTGGCGGGCGAGGTCGGCGTAGGCCCCGGCGCGCATGTTGCCGCCGCACCCCCAGGTCTCGTTCCCCAGGCCCCAGAAGCGGACCGTCCACGGCTCGTCGCGACCGTGCGCGCGTCGCAGGTCCGCCATCGGCGATCGCCCCGCTCCGGTGAGGTACTCCACCCAGTCGGACATCTCCTGGACCGTGCCGGAGCCGATGTTCCCCGAGACGTAGGCATCGGCGCCCAGCAGCTCGCACAGGGCCATGAACTCGTGCGTGCCGAAGGCGTTGTCCTCGAGCGTCCCGCCCCACAGCGTGTTGATGAGAGCGGGGCGGTCCTGCCGGGGCCCGACGCCGTCCCTCCAGTGGTACCGGTCAGCGAAGCACCCGCCGGGCCAGCGCAGGTTCGGGATGTCGAGCTCGCGCAGCGCCTCGACGACGTCGAGCCGGATGCCCCGGACGTTGGGCACGGGGGAGTCGTCCCCCACCCACAGGCCGTCGTAGATCCCGCGGCCCAGGTGCTCGGCGAAGTGGCCGTAGAGGTGGCGGCTGATCGTGGGCCCGGGGCGGTCGGCGTCGATGGTGATGACAGCGGTCACGGCCTACTCCTTCGTGGGTTGACGCTCTGCAGATCGGGGTGCTGGTGCTGGGGGGTCTCATCCGGCCACTGCCACCGCGCGGACGATCACGACGGTCTCGGGGTGGAAGGTCGGCAGGTCGAGCCCCGCGCGCGTGAGCAGGTCGCCGGCGAGCACGGGTGAGCCCGGTGAGTCGGGCGACCCCTCGCCGAGCGCCGGCGCGGTGCGCAGCCACTGCGGGACCAGCCACCAGGGACCGACCGACGCCGGCTGGGCGGCCTCGATGCGGTAGCGGCGGTCGGGCTGCAGGCCCGGCAGCGTCACGCGTCGACGCGAGTCGGTCGACAGGGCGGGCGTGACGATCGTGTACAGGGCCTCGCTGGCGTCGGCCGCCACGACTCCGCGCACCGACGGTGCGTCGGCGTCGAAGTCCCCTCCCGCCACGACCCGGCCCGTGCCGATGAGCTCGCGGTGGTCCTTGAAGGCCGCCACCCAGCGCGCGAGCACGGCGCGGTCGGCGTCGCCGAGCTCGCGCACGTCCCACTCGATGCCGAAGTGTCCGAGGAACGCGATCGCGCATCGCGTGTGCAGGTCGTGGGTGCGGCCGGTGGCCGACGACGTGGCCGAGGCAACGTGCGAGCCCAGCATCTCCGGCGGGACCAGCAGGCCCGTCCAGCGCAGCATGCGTGACCTGTCGAGCGGGTCGTGGTTGTCGGAGGTGTGGACCCGGTCGGTGCGCTGCAGGATGCCGAGGTCGACCCGCCCGCCGCCGGACGCACAGCTCTCGATCTCGAGCAGGGGGTGGCGCGCCCGGAGCTCGTCGATCAGCCGGTAGGCCGCGAGGGTCTGCTCGTGCACCGCGGCGGCGCCCGAGCCCGGATGGCCGGCGTCGACGAGATCGCGGTTGTGGTCCCACTTCAGGTACGCCAGGTCCAGGTCGGTGACGAGCCGGTCGAGGGCGTCGAGGATGTGCGCGAAGGCGTCCGTGTTGGTGAGGTCCAGGACCTGCTGGTGGCGCAGCCGCAGCGGCAGCTGCGGGCGCGCGCGCAGGATCCACTCGGGGTGCGCGCGGGCCAGGTCGGAGTCCTCGTTGATCATCTCGGGCTCGACGCACAGCCCGAGCTCCATGCCGAGGGAACGAACGTGCCGGGCGAGCGGGCCGAGGCCGTCGGGCCACACGTCGGGGTCGGGCGTCCAGTCGCCGAGGCCCGCGCGGTCGTCGCGCCGACCGCAGAACCAGCCGTCGTCGACCACGTAGCGTTCGACGCCCAGGTCGGCCGCCTGGGAGGCGAGCTCGGCGAGGGTGTCGTGGTCCTGGTCGAAGAGGACGGCCTCCCAGACGTTCAGGGTCACCGGGCGTGGTCGTCCGGCGGCGCGGGACACCCCGCGCAGGAAGCGGTGGAACCGGTGCGAGGCGGCGTCCAGCCCGTCTCCGTGGCTGCCGTACACCCACGGCGAGGAGTACTCCTGGCCGCGTTCGAGCCGGACCTCGCCGGGCAGTAGCAGCTCCCCACCGCGGAACGCGAGGTAGCCGTCGGTGCGCTCGACGGCGTGCTCGTGGTTGCCTCCGAACCCGACGTGGCACAGCCACACCTCGCCGGACCCGGCGTCGAACCCGGGGGTTCCGATGGCCATCGTGGCCGTGGCGTCGAGCCCGGTGCGTCCACGGCGGGACTCTCGAGTGTGCATGCCGACGACGACCGGGTGGCGCCGCGGCACCTTCTCCGTCGCCCACCGCCCCGCGAAGTCCAGGACCTCACGGGCGTAGGTCGGAACCGTCAGGGCCAGGGACACCGCCGAGACGTCCAGGAGGCCGGGGGCGTCGCTCTCGTTGCGGACGACCGCTCGGGTGCGCAGCAAGCCAGCAGGGGTAAGAGCGATCTCCAGGAGAAGCGCGATCTGTGCCACGTCGTCGCGCGCCGCGACGCTCACGATCGCCGCTCCTCGCTGGACCACCTGCCCGGCCGCGACCGGCTCGCCGTCCACCTCGACCGTCTGCACGCCGAGCCGAGGTGACCACGCGGTCCCGCTGCGGTGCAGCGAGAGGCCCGGCCGCCCGCCCCAGCCGTGGGTGTGCTCCGGCAGCAGGCTCGGGTCGTACGGGACGTCGGACTCGCCGTCGATCCCCGTGCGGTGGGTCGA
>DAIPZP010000074.1:0-1769 GCA_036782155.1 Propionibacteriaceae bacterium | reverse complement strand
GGCTCGGGTCGTACGGGACGTCGGACTCGCCGTCGATCCCCGTGCGGTGGGTCGAGTCGGCGAACGCGAGCAGGTCGCCGTCGGGTGCCGTGAGGCGGCGTCCCCAGTGTGCGATCGTCGGCAGCAGCTCGCCTCTGAGGACGAGGAGGACCGAGACGTCGTCGGCGACGAGGTGGATCACGCGAGCGGCGTTCATGGCCCCGTTTCGTCGAGCGGGCCGCAGGGTGTCGATCCTGCGGCGGATGCTCCTAGACTACAGGGAGATCGATCTCTGAGAAGAAGGGCCGGGCATGACGTGGACTCACCTGGGGCACTCCCAGGTCCGGCTGGCCCCAGGGGTGTTCGACGACCGTCGCCGGCTCAACCGGGAGTACCTCGCTTCGCTGCGGGGGACGGCCCTGCTCCAGAACCACTTCATCGAGGCCGGCATCGGCGAGCAGGCCTGGCACCTGCGTCCCTCGGGCGACACCCCCGCTGATCGCGGGCTCGACAGGCACTGGGGCTGGGAGACGCCCGGGTCGCTGCTGCGGGGCCACTTCGTCGGGCACTGGATGTCGGCCGCAGCGCGGGAGATCGCGGTCACTGGCGACGCCCACCTGCGCGCCGGGCTCGACGCGGTCGTCGAAGGGCTGGAGCGCTGCCAGCGCGAGGGCGACGGGGAGTGGGCCTTCGCCATCCCCCCGACCTTCCTGCGCCGCCTCGAGCAGGGGCGCGAGGTCTGGGCGCCGCAGTACGACCTGCACAAGACGCTCATGGGCCTGGTCGACGTGTACCTGGACCTCGGCGACGAGCGTGCGCTGCGTGTCGCTCACCGTGCCGCTCAGCCCCTGGCGCGCTGGGCGCGCGGCGTCGGGACGGACGAGTTCCAGACCGTCCTCGAGGTCGAGACCGGAGGGATGCTGGAGGTCTGGGCCGACCTGCTCGCCGCGACCGGTGACGCGACGTACCGCGAGCTCCTCGACCTCTACTACCACCGCTCACTGTTCGACGGCCTGCTCGAGGGCCGCGACGTGCTGACCAACAGGCATGCGAACACGACGATCCCCGAGGTCCTCGGGGCCGCCCGCGCCTACGAGGTGACGGGTGAGGAGAGATGGCGCCGGATCGTCGAGGCGTACTGGGAGTGGGCGGTCGTGCGCCGCGGGACGTTCTGCACCGGGGGCCAGACCTCGGGCGAGATCTGGACCCCGCCGTTCGCCTTCGCCGCGCGGCGTGGCGCGAAGACCCAGGAGCACTGCGCCGTCTACAACATGATCCGCCTGGCCGACGTGCTGTTCCGGTGGACGGGACAGGTGGGCTACCTCGACTACATCGAGCGCAACCTGGTCAACGGCATCCTCGCCCAGCAGCACCCCGTGTCCGGGATGGTCACCTACTTCCTGCCGCTCGAGGGCGGCGCGCGCAAGGTGTGGGGGAGCCCCACCGAGGACTTCTGGTGCTGTCACGGCACGCTCGTCCAGGCGCACACCCGCCACTCGTCGCTCGTGTTCTACGACGGCGACGACGGGAGCCTGACGATCGCCCAGCACATCGCTGCGCAGGCGCACGTGCCGACGCCCGCCGGGGAGGTGCTGGTGGACGTCGGGCTGCTCGACGACGCGAGGGGCGTGGGGCCCGACTCGAACGCGGGCGACGCCGGCGACACGCACCGCCCGCACGCCTCGCGGGTGCGCGTGACGATCGACTCGGACGACGGCGTGCCGCTGCGGGTCCGCCTGCGCGTCCCCGGATGGACCGACGGTGAGCCCGTCGTGGCCGCGGGCGGCGCC
>DAIPZP010000073.1:0-8036 GCA_036782155.1 Propionibacteriaceae bacterium | reverse complement strand
ACCCGTCGGCCTGTTCGGACAGCGACCGGACCGGCATCGCCACGAGCGTGGAGAAAACGTCAGGCGACGAGGTGGACGGCCCGGATCTGGGCCTGCGCGCGCTGGTAGTGCCGGCGTACCTCGTCGCTGTTGTCCCCTCCATCGAGAGCCTTCTGCGCGTCGCGAAGCTCACGCTCGGCCTCTTCGAGCGAGATCTCATGCGCCAGCTGAGCGAACGGGGAGATCAGAGCGACGCGCCTCGGTGTCACCGACAGGAAGCCGCCGTCGACGACGACGATCTCGCGCCGACCGTCCGGGGTGGTGACCTCGGCGGTCGAGGGAACCAACGGAGCGATCATCGGTTCGTGGCGTGCGAGCAGGCCGATGTCGCCTTCCGTCGTCCGTGCCACGACCGAGATCGCCTCGCCCTCCCAGACCCGACGATCCGCCGCGACGATCTCGACCCAGAACGGCTCCGCCATGGCTCAGGCGCCTTCCTTCTGGAGCTGGTCCCACTTCTTCATGACATCTTCGAGACCGCCGACGTTGAAGAACGCCTGCTCAGCGATGTAGTCGACCTCACCGTCGCAGATCATCTTGAAGCTCTCGATGGTCTCCGCCAGCGGGACCGTCGAGCCGGGGACCTGCGTGAACTTCTCGGCCATGTACGTGTTCTGGCTGAGGAACTGCTGGATACGACGCGCCCTGGAGACGGCGATCTTGTCCTCCTCGGAGAGCTCGTCGACGCCGAGGATCGCGATGATGTCCTGGAGATCCTTGTTTCGCTGCAGGATCTGCTTCACCCGCACCGCGGTGTCGTAGTGCTCGCGCCCGATGTACTGCGGGTCGAGGATGCGCGAGGTGGACGCCAGCGGGTCCACGGCTGGGTACAGACCGCGGGACGCGATCTCGCGGGACAGCTCCGTGGTGGCGTCGAGGTGAGCGAACGTCGTGGCGGGCGCGGGGTCGGTGTAGTCGTCCGCCGGTACGTAGATGGCCTGCATGCTCGTGATGGAGTGGCCGCGGGTGGAGGTGATGCGCTCCTGCAGCTGGCCCATCTCGTCGGCGAGGTTGGGCTGGTATCCCACCGCCGACGGCATACGGCCGAGCAGCGTGGAAACCTCAGAGCCGGCCTGTGTGAACCGGAAGATGTTGTCGATGAACAGCAGCACGTCCTGCTTCTGCTCGTCGCGGAAGTACTCAGCCATCGTGAGCGCGGACAGCGCGACCCGGAGCCTCGTACCCGGCGGCTCGTCCATCTGGCCGAAGACGAGTGCGGTGTCCTTCATGACACCGGCCTCGATCATCTCGTGGATGAGGTCGTTGCCCTCACGGGTACGCTCCCCCACGCCCGCGAACACCGACGTACCACCGAAGTCGTGGGCGATGCGGTAGATCATCTCTTGGATGAGGACGGTCTTGCCGACGCCAGCCCCGCCGAACAGACCGATCTTGCCGCCCTGTACGTACGGGGTGAGCAGGTCCAGCACTTTGATGCCGGTCTGCAGCATCTCGGTCTGGCTCTCGAGCTCATCGAACTTCGGCGGCTCGCGGTGGATCGGCCAACGCTCGGTCACGGTGAACTTCGACGCGTCCTCGCTGAGGCAGTCTCCGGTGACATTCCACACACGCCCCTTGGTGACATCGCCCACCGGCACGCTGATCGGTGCGCCGGTGTCGTACACCGCGGAACCGCGGCGCATGCCGTCGGTCGGCTTGAGCGCGATCGCGCGCACGACGTTGTCGCCCACGTGCAGCGCAACCTCGAGCGTCATCGACCGCTTCTCTCCGCTGACCTCGATCTCGATGGTGAGGGCGTTGTAGATGTCGGGCATCTCGTCGGGGGCGAACTCCACGTCGACAACGGGTCCGATGACTCGGACGACCCGCCCGACGCCTCGCGTACCCGTGCCCCCGGAGGCGGCGGTCATGGTGGCGGTCATGGTTACTCCTCGTCGTCCGTCTCGGCCAGCGCTGAGGCGCCGCCGACGATCTCGGTGATCTCTTGGGTGATCTGCGACTGCCGGGCCCGGTTGGCGTCGCGGGTCAACTTCTGGATGAGCTCCTCGGCGTTGTCGGTCGCCGACTTCATGGCCTTCTGCTTGCTCGCCAGCTCCGACGCGGCGCCCTGCATGAGGTAGAAGTGGATCCGGTTGCGCACGTACAGGGGCAGCAGCGCGTTGAGCACGGTCACCGGATCCGGTTCGAACTCGTACAGCGGCAGCAGCCCCTCGGACGCGGGCTCCGGGTTGACCGCATCACGGACGACCCGCAGCGGCAGTACCCGCCGCACCCGCGGCTCCTGGATGAGCATCGACTCCATCCGCGTGTAGACCACGTGGATCTCGTCGACGCCGCCCTCAGCGGTCGGGGTGAGGAAGGCGTTGATCAGCGCGTCGGCCACCTCGTCCGACTGGTGGTGAGTCGGCTTGTCGGAGAAGCCCTGCCACGCCTGCGCCACCTCCCGTCCACGGAACTGGTAGTAGGTCACGCCCTTGCGGCCGGTGATGAAGGTCGAGACCTCTTTGCCCTCGTCGCGGAGCGTGCTGATCAGCCGGTCGCCGAGCTTGATGGCGTTCGTCGAGTACGCGCCGGCTAGGCCACGGTCCGACGTGACGATGAGCACGGCGGCGCGAGTCGGGTGCTCCTCCTCGTGGGTCAGCGGGTGGTCGTACCCCGAGAAGGACGCCACGGCGGCCACCGCCCGGTTGAGCTCCCGCGTGTACGGCAGCGACTCCTGGGCGGCTTGCTGCGCCTTGACGATGCGCGACGCGGCGATGAGCTCCATCGCGCGGGTGATCTTCTTGGTCGTCTGGACTGAGCGGCGCCGCTCTCTCAGTTCACGAAGGCTGGCCGGCATGCGTCAGTGCGCCTTCCGATCGGTGGCGATGATCTCCTCTTGGTGGATGTCCTCCGACGCGACAGGCACCTGGGCCTCGTCGTCGTGGAGGAGCTTCCCTGCGGAGGTACGGAACTGGTCCTTGAAGGCCTCTATCGCCGACTTCGCCGCAGCCTGCGAGTCCTTGTCGAACTTCAGGGTCTCCGAGATCGTCGCCAGTATCGACGTGCTGCCGCGCAGGTTCTCGAGCATCTCCTGCTCGAAGCGGAGCACATCGACCACGGGCACGTCGTCCAGGAGACCGCCCAGGCCCGCCCACACGCTGATGACCTGTTCCTCAACCGGGTACGGCGAGTACTGCGGCTGACGCAGCAGCTCGGTGAGCCTCACGCCGCGCTCCAGCTGACGACGGCTCGTCGCGTCGAGGTCGGACGCGAACATCGCGAAGGCCTGCATGTCGCGGTATTGGGCCAGTCCGATCTTCAGCGTGCCGGCCACGTCCTTCATGGCCTTGACCTGCGCGGCGCCACCGACTCGGGAGACCGAGATGCCCACGTCGATCGCGGGGCGCTGGTTGGCGTTGAACAGGTCGGACTGGAGGAAGAGCTGGCCGTCGGTGATCGAGATGACGTTCGTCGGGATGTACGCGGAGACGTCGTTGGCCTTGGTCTCGATGATCGGCAGGCCGGTCATGGATCCGGCCCCAAGCTCGTCGGACAGCTTGGCGCAACGCTCCAGCAGGCGGGAGTGGAGGTAGAAGACGTCTCCGGGGTATGCCTCGCGGCCCGGCGGGCGGCGCAGCAGCAGCGACATCGCGCGGTACGCCTCGGCCTGCTTGGTGAGGTCGTCGAAGACGATGAGGACGTGCTTGCCCTCGTACATCCAGTGCTGGCCGATGGCCGAGCCGGTGTAGGGCGCGATGTACTTGAAGCCCGCGGGGTCTGATGCCGGGCTGTGCACGATCGTCGTGTACGCCAGAGCCCCCGCCCTCTCCAGCGTGCCGCGCACCTCGGCGATCGTCGAGCCCTTCTGGCCGATCGCGACGTAGATGCAGCGCACCTGCTTCTTCGGGTCCCCGGACTCCCAGTTGCGACGCTGGTTGATGATCGTGTCGATGGCGATCGCGGTCTTGCCGGTCTTGCGGTCGCCGATGATGAGCTGGCGCTGGCCACGTCCGATCGGGGTCATCGCGTCGATGGCCTTGATGCCTGTCTGGAGCGGCTCGTTGACGCTCTGCCGATCCATGACTCCGGCCGCCTGAAGCTCGAGATTGCGCCGCTCGGTGAGGCCGGGGATCTCCCCGAGGCCGTCGATCGGCTCGCCCATCGCGTCGACGACGCGGCCGAGATAGCCGTCACCGACGGCGACGGACAGGATCTCGCCCGTTCGCCGTACCGTCGAGCCCTCCTCGATGCCTTCCGAGTTGCCGAGCACGACGACGCCGATCTCGCGGACGTCCAGGTTGAGCGCGATACCGCGGACGCCGTTCTCGAACTCCAGCAGCTCGTTGGCCATCGCCGACGGCAAGCCCTCGACTCGGGCGATGCCGTCACCCGAGGTGAAGACCGTGCCGACCTCCTCGCGGGAGGTCGCGGACGGGTTGAAGTCCGCGACGAACTGGTCCAGTGCCGCCCGGATCTCGTCCGGGTTGATCGTCAGTTCCGCCATGAGTGGCTGCCTTCCTTCGTTACGCGAGCTGACGACGGGCCGCTTCGAAGCGCCCAGCCATCGATCCGTCGATGATTTCGTCGCCGATCTCGACCCGTACCCCGCCCACGAGGCTCGGGTCGACGACGACCATGAGGTTGACGGGCCGCTTCACCTGCGCGGTGAGCGCCGCCTGGAGCCTAGCTTCCTGATCGGCGGAGAGCGGGTGGGCCACGACGACTGTCGCCAGTGAGCGGCGTCGCAGGGCTGCCGAGATCAGGAGGTAGCTCTCGAGGGTCAGGTCGAACGTGTGGTTCCGCGCGGCCACGGACCGTTTGGCGAGGGCAACGGTCTCGGCAGGGACCTTGCCCTGCAGAAGGGTCGTGACCAGCGCCTCGCGAGCTGCGAGCGGTGCGTTGCGATCGCCCAGCGTCGTCCGCAGTGCGTGATCCGCATCGACGATCCGCCCGAACCGGAACAGAGTCTCCTCGACCTCGTCGAGGCGCCCCTCCTGCTCCGCGGACAGGAGTACAGCGCGCACTCCCTGCCGGTCGATGGCAGCCACGAGCACGAGCCCCGACCGCCAGTTCTGGCCGATCCCGGCCTCGAGGACGGTGATCGCGACCGCGCTGACCTTTCCGGTGAACAGCTGGCGCAAGACGGCCCGGCGATCGTCCAGCGGCAACGCCGGCTCGGTGAGCGCCTTGCGCAGCTGGGCCGACGAGTCGAGGACGTCGGCGATCGCGAACAGCTCGTCGCTCAAGCCCGCGGGCACGGTGCCGAGGTCCGTCAGGACGGCGTCGACCGCTCCCTGCCGGGCCTCTGCATTCGCGCTCAGTGCCATGCCGACCACCTATGCCTGCTGCGGTGCCGCGTCGAGGTCGGCGATGAACCGGTCGATCGTCCGCTGCGCCCTGGCGTCGTCCGTGAGCGCCTCGCCCACGATCTTCTCGGCCAGCGTCGTCGCGAGACCGCCCACGTCACGGCGCAGGTTCTCGCGAGCTGCGGCACGTTCGGCCTCGACGTGTGCGTGGCCGGCCTGGACGATCCGGGCAGACTCCGCGGTCGCAGCCGTACGCATCTCAGCCTGGATCTGAGCGCCGGCGTTCTTCGCGTCCTCGCGAATCTTCGAGGCGTCGTCCTTGGCCGTGGTGAGCTTCGAGCGGTACTGCTCGAGCGCCGCCTGGGCGTCCGCCTGGGCCTTCTCCGCACGCTCGATGCCGCCGCGGATCGCGTCGGCCCGTGCGGCGTACAACGCCTCGAACGTCGGCACGACCTTCTTCCACACCACCACGTAAATGATGATGATCAGGACGATGCCGACGATGAACTCGGTCGGGTGGTCCGGAAGCAGCGGGCCCAGCGGGCCTGTGCCTTCGAGGGGGATCATCCGATCCTCACTTCGTGAGCGTGCCGGTCAGCACGAACGCAAGCGCGATGCCGATGATCGCGAGAGCCTCGACGACTGCGAACCCGATCCAGGCGGTGCTGAGCAGGGAGCCGCGAGCCTCTGGCTGACGGGCTGTGCCGTTGATGACCGCGGAGAAGATCATCGCCACGCCGACGCCCGGGCCGATGGTCGCGAGACCGTAGCCGACCATGTTGAGCGAGCCAGACATTTCAAGGAGGGTCATGACGGGTCCTTTCGGATTGGGCTTATCAGCAGGAGGTGATGTGGAGCGGTCAGTGCTCCTCGGCGATCGCCGATGAGACGTACTGGGCGGTGAGGACGGTGAAGATATAGGCCTGAAGCACGGCGACGAGCAGCTCCAGGGCGAAGATCGCGAAGGCGAGAATCATGGCCGCCCCACCCGCGATCTTGTTGATGATCGGCTCGGACACGAACATCAGGTACGTGCCGCCGAGGACGAACACGAGGATGACGAGGTGTCCGGCGAACAGGTTCGCGAACAGTCGCAGGCCGAGCGTGATCGGCCGGACGATGAAGTTCGACAGGATCTCGAGCGGGATGATCAGCGGCAGCAGGGCGACGGGGACGCCAGCCGGGATCGTCATCCGTTTGACGTAGCCCAGCACACCCCACTTCTTGATGCCCGCCCCGTTGTAGAGCAGCCACGTGAGGAGCGCGAGCCCCCAGGCGAACCCGATCTTCGAGAACGTCGGGAACATGAAGATGAAGAACTGCCCGAACAGGTTGTTGATCAGCACGAAGCTGAAGATCGACACGATGTAGGGCACATACGTCTTGTAGTCGTGCCCGAGGATGTCGCGCGCCACGGTGTTGCGCAGCATGTCGTACAGGTACTCCCCGATGAACTGCTTCTTGCCGGGGACGATCTTCATGTTGTGGCTCACCCACAGCCAGAACGCGATCACCAGGACGGCGCCGATGACGGCCTGGAGGATGTGGTTGGTGACCCAGATGTCGGACCATGCCCAGTGCGCCGTGTCGCCGGCGAGCCAGGCCTGGCTCGGGAACAGCGGACGCGAGTCGAACGAGCCGACCCCGAACGTCGGCGGCGCGTTTCCCTCCAGCGGAAGGAATGGGGTGGCTAGTGGAGTCACCTTGTCCCTTTCGTCACGTGTTCGGCCCGGAGGACCGCTCGGCCGTCCCGTATCGCTTGTAGATGACGAAGACGCTCAGCGCCAGCCCACCGACGACCCCGAGGGGAAGGAGGAAAACTGTACCCAGCAGGTGATCACCGACCCAGCCAAGTCCTCCGTACAGCAACGGACCCGCCAAAATGTAACTCAACGCAGCGTAGCCATCGCCGGCTTCACCTCGTCGTTCGCTCATGGCACGGCGAGCCTAGCAGCCCGGGCGGGGTGGGTCATATCTCACGGGATCGGCCTCGTCGAAGGTCGGGACGCGCAACTTTCGGAAGGCGATCACGACCCCTGTGAGCCATCCCACGACGCCCAGCACGATGCCGGCGAAGAGCCCACGGACGTCCATAGCGGCCATGACTGCCGGCCACACGATCGATGCGTAGAGCAGGGTTCCGAGGAGCGAGACGCGCACCACGTACGACGCGAGGCTGGCTGTACGGATCGTCCGGGGCGAGGCGTCGGCGTACTGGATCTGAACGGCCTGGCCGATCGCGTAGTACAGGACGGCGAGCGCGGCCCCGATCAGCGCGCTGACGAGTCCGATGCCTCCGCTGAGCAGGATTCCGACGATGGCAGCAAGCGCCAGTCCCCCGTGCCAGCCGAGGAGGCCACCCACGAACAGGCGGGTCGCCCGTGCCCGGTTCGGCGACGGCGTCATGGCAGCTCGGTGCCTCGGGCGGGCGGCGGCGTCACAGCCGCGCGTCGCCTGGGGATGACCGTGAGCAGCACGAGGACGGCCGCGAGACCCACAACGATGGCGACGATCCACCAGTTGTTGTCCATGAAACCGATCGCGATCGCGCCGAACGAGAGCAACGACGTCCACAGGTACATGAGCAGCACCGCGCGCGTCTGCGAGTGCCCCAGCTGCAGCAGCCGGTGGTGGAGGTGTTTCTTGTCGGGACGGAACCACCACGTGCCGGCGATGGTGCGACGGACGTATGCCAGCACCAGGTCGAGGATCGGTAGCGCCAGCACGGCCAGCGGAAGGATGATCGGC
>DAIPZP010000072.1:7553-8075 GCA_036782155.1 Propionibacteriaceae bacterium | reverse complement strand
GGTCAGCGTGCCTAGACCGGAGCACGTATCAGTGACCGCGCAGGTGTCCACCGCTGTCGTCACCGTCTCCGTCGGCGTGGAGGTGGTGAGGCTCGGCGTGTAGAGGCTCGCTGTGTACCCCTTGGAACCGGCAGTCGTCGCTCCACCCGTAAGAGACGTCGCCCCGGAAGCGGTCCAGGTCTGCGTGAGTCCTGACCCGGTCATCGTGCTGACGCCACCAGAGAAGGCGGCTGCGGGCGCTTCGTACGCGGTGGCCGTCCTGGCGCCGGCGAACACGAGCGCCAGCGCGAGAGAGCCGGCCAGCAACGACCTACCAACCGTGTGTGACAAAGACGCGTGTCTCCTATGGAAGCTGGCTGCCGTAGTGGTGGCAGACAACAGTGATGCCAGGGATATTGACGCTAACGGTGCGGGTGAGGCGGCCCCCGGAGATTAAGCATTGCCTCATCTGCGCTCCGGACCCTTCCGGGAAGCACCGTGACGGGCCATGGCTTGTGGCCCTGTGCACTAGGCTGTCGGCGG
>DAIPZP010000072.1:0-7543 GCA_036782155.1 Propionibacteriaceae bacterium | reverse complement strand
AGATTAAGGATCACCTCATCTGCGCTCGGGGCCCGTCCCGAGTAGCACCGTGCCGTGCAGTCACACGCCGTGGCTCGTGGCCTCGTGCACTAGGCTGTCGGCGGTTCGAAAAGTCTCCTGTGACGAAGGACGGTGAGGACGGATGACGGGTGGTGAAGTCGCGAGCTTGATCGGGGCGATCGCTGGGCTGATCGCTGCGCTCGCCCTGCTCATCGGCGCTGTTTGGCTCGCCATGCTCCTCGGACGGCTGTCGGGATCGGTCAAGGAGCTGACCGCGGTCGTGCGCGAGATCAACTCAGGCGTCACCGAGACCCTGCCGGAGGTCAAGCGACTCGTCGTGACCGTCAACGACGAGCTCGAGAAGGTCGGCGTCGTCACCGACGATGTTGCAAAGCTCTCCGGCCACGCGAGCTCGGTCGCGAGTGACGCGTCGCAGCTGTCCCGTCTCGTGACGTCGACCGTCGCGACCCCGCTGGTCAAGCTCTCCGCGTTCTCGTACGGGGTTCGCCGTGCGATCAACTCCGTCAAGAAGAAGAAGAACTGACATGCGCAGGGCCGTGTGGTTCGCCCTGGGCGCGGCGGTGGCCGTCGTCGTGGTCGTCAAAGGCGCGCAGCTCCTGCGCCGGGCGACTCCTGAAGGCGTCCGGGAGCAGGTCGCCGAGGCCTCTGCAGACTTCGGTCAGCGTGCAACGACGTTCGTCAAGACCCTGACGACCTCCATGGCCGAGCGCGAGGCTGAACTCCGGTCTGCACTCGGCATCGACGGCGCCGACGCTGCGGAGCGGCCGGCCGCCGCCCCTGCACGCCGCGCCACGTCCTAGGCATGCCTTGACCCAACACACGTAAGGAACACATCACCATGAAGACCGCCGAGATCCGGCGTCGTTTCATCGACTTCTTCGCGCGATACGACCACACGATCGTGCCCAGCGCGTCGCTGCTCTACAACGACCCCACATTGCTGTTCGTCAATGCGGGCATGGTCCCGTTCAAGCCGTACTTCACGGGGGCCGAGCCCGTCCCGTACAAGCGCGCCGTGAGCGTGCAGAAGTGCGTGCGCACCCTCGACATCGAAGAGGTGGGCAAGACCACTCGCCACGGCACGTTCTTCCAGATGAACGGCAACTTCGCCTTCGGGGACTACTTCAAGAAGGAAGCCATCGAGTTCGCGTGGGAGCTCGTCACCGGATCGGTCGACGACGGCAACTACGGCTTCGACCCGAACACCATCTGGGTGACCGTCTACCTCGACGACGACGAGGCCGCGGCGTACTGGCGGGGCGTCGGCATCCCCGACCACCGCATCCAGCGCCGCGGGCTCAAGGACAACTACTGGCACATGGGCATCCCCGGACCCGGCGGCCCGTGCTCGGAGATCTACGTCGATCGCGGCCCTGAGTTCGGTCCTGAAGGCGGCCCGATCGTCGACGAGGACCGGTTCCTGGAGATCTGGAACCTCGTGTTCCAGACCGAGGAGCTGTCCGCGGTACGCGCGAAGGACGACTTCGACGTGCTCGGCCCCCTTCCGAGCAAGAACATCGACACCGGCATGGGCCTGGAACGCACGGCGTACCTGCTCCAGGGCAAGAAGAACATGTACGAGATCGACGAGATCTTCCCGGTCATCGAGCGCGCTGCGCAGATCGCCGGGATCGACTACGGCAAGGATCCGGAGGCCGACGTCCGGCTACGGGTCGTCGGGGACCACATCCGCAGCTCGCTGATGCTCATGACCGACGGTGTCTCGCCCGGCAACGAAGCGCGCGGTTATGTGCTGCGACGCCTTCTGCGCCGGTCGTTGCGCTCGATGCGTCTGCTCGGTGTCGACGCTCCGGTGGGCCTCGAGCTGCTGAGCGTCTCGCGGGACCAGATGAACGCGTCCTACCCGGAGATCGACCAGCAATGGACGCGGGTGTCGCAGATCGCCGAGCGCGAGGAGACCTCGTTCCGCCGGACGATCACCGACGGGACGAAGCTGTTCGACATGGCGGTCTCCGACGCGCGCTCGACGAATGCGTCCGTGCTGTCGGGTGACCGCGCGTTCCAGCTCCACGACACGTACGGGTTCCCGATCGACCTGACCCTCGAGATGGCGGCGGAGCAGGGACTCGAGGTCGACCAGACCGGCTTCCGGGCCCTCATGGCGGTGCAGAAGGCCCGTGCCAAGGCCGATGCGAAGGCGAAGAAGGGCGGCGCGCAGGCGACCGAGGCGTACACGCAGCTGCGGCGGGCGGGGGAGACCAGGTTCCTGGGCTACACCGACCTCACCGCCGACTCGCGCGTGCTCGGCATCGTCGCGAACGGCCAGCTCGTGACGTCGGCGCAGCAGGGTGACACCGTCGAGGTCGTCCTCGCCGAGACGCCGTTCTACGCGGAGGCGGGCGGCCAGGATGCTGACACCGGCCAGCTCTTCGGTACCGGCCTGGCGATGGACGTCGTGGATGTGCAGAAGCCGGTGCCCGGCCTGTACGTGCACTCAGTGACCCTGAGCGACGGGCAGCTCGCCGTCGGCGACGCGCTGACGGCCCAGGTGGATGCGGCGGCGCGGCTCGGCTCGTGCCAGGCGCACTCTGCGACGCATGTCGTTCACGCGGTGCTGCGCGACCTCCTCGGCCCGACAGCGACCCAGGCGGGCTCGTACAACAAGCCCGGTTACCTGCGGTTCGACTTCTCGAGCTCGGCCGGCATGTCGGCGGCGATGCGCGAGGAGCTCGAGGGCCTGTCGAACGAGGCGATCCGTGCCGACCTTGCGGTGACGACCCGTGAGATGCCGCTCGACGAGGCGAAGTCCATGGGCGCCATGGCGATGTTCGGCGAGAAGTATGGCAGCCGCGTGCGGATGGTCGAGATGGGTGGCCCCTGGTCGCGTGAGCTGTGCGGTGGCACGCACGTCGAGCGTTCCAGTCAGATCGGTCTGCTCAGCCTGCTCGGCGAGCAGTCCGTGGGCGCTGGCGTGCGACGGGTCGAGGCGTTCGTCTCGCAAGACGCCTTCAGCCACCTCGCGAGGGAACGTGCGCTGGTCACCAACCTCACAGACCTGCTGAAGGTGCAGCCGGACCAGCTCGTCGAGCGGATCGAGCGCATGCTCGTCCAGCTCAAGAGCGCCGAGAAGACGATCAGCGACCTCAACGCGGCGAGCGCGCTGGCCCAGGCGGGCGACCTGGTCACCAAGGCCATCGACGTCGACGGCATCAAGGTGCTGGCGCAGCGCGTGACGGTGACCGGCAACGACCTCCGTACCCTCGCGCTGGACCTGCGGGCCCGGCTCGGCGCGGACTCGGTGGTCTGCCTCGTCGGAGGCACTGATGACAAGCCGTCGATCGTCGTCGCCACGGGCGACGGCGCGCGGGCCAAGGCCCTCTCGGCCGGCAGCCTTGTGGCCGTGGCGGCGCCGGTCCTCGGCGGTCGCGGGGGTGGCAAGCCCGACTTCGCCCAGGGCGGCGGCACGAACGGTGCGGCCGCACCGGCGGCGCTCGATGCGGTCGTGGCGGCAGTCCGGGACGGGGTACGTCCCTGAAGGCCGGGGAGTCGCTGCCCCGCGGGATCCGGCTAGCGCTCGATCTCGGCAGCGTGAGGATCGGGGTCGCTGCGTGCGACCGCGAGGGTCTGCTGGCGTACCCGGTGGCGACCGTTGCGGCCAGGCCGGACCCGCTTCCGGAGATCCGACGGCTCGTCACCGAGTACGAACCGGTGGCGGTCGTCATCGGTCTGCCGCGTGATCTGGCCGGCCGTGACGGGCCGGCGGCTCAGGCCGTACGGCTCCGTGCGGGCGAGATCGCGGGTGCGCTCAGCCCCGTTCCGGTGTTCCTCGCCGACGAACGGTTGACCACGGCGACCGCAGCCGGAAGGTTGCGGGATGCCGGTCACACCGTCCGTACGGGACGTGCGGTGATAGATCAAGCGGCCGCAGTGGCTATCTTGGAAGGCGTCCTGGACGCGGAACGTGGCGGGCGGGCTACGTTCGAGCGGGTGGCCACCGGCGCCCAAGAGGAGGAGACGTGAGCGACCTGTTCGACGAGGACGACAAGGTCGACAGCGCCGAGATCGGGCGTCGGGTCAAGAGCGGCATCGCTGTGCTGGTGGCCCTCGCCGTGCTCATCGGTGGAGGGTGGTTCGCGGCCACCAAGGGCTATGCGAAGTACATGGACTGGCGTCAGACCGACGACTACATCGGTACGGGTGTGGACGACATGCAGATCACGATCCCCGCGGGCGCGAGCCTCACAGACATGGGACTGATCCTGGTCAAGGCCGATGTCGTGAAGTCGAACAAGGCGTTCCAGAGCGCCGCCGCCAAGCAGGTGAAGTCGACGGCGATCCAGGCCGGGACCTACAAGATGAAGACCCACCTTCCGGCGGCATCCGCGGTGGCGCGTCTCATCGACCCCGCGACGTACAAGGTCGTCAAGCGCGTGCTGGTGCGTGAAGGGCTGCGCGTCTCGGCGATCGTGCCGGTTCTGGCCAAGGGAACCGGGCTCACCGAGGACCAGTTCAACGCGGCGCTGAAGGACCCCTCGAAGCTGGGGCTGCCGGCGTACGCGAACAACAACCCCGAGGGGTTCCTGTTCCCGGACAGCTATGAAGTGGCCGACAAGCCGGACGCTCTGACGATCCTCAAGACGATGACCGCGGAGTTCGCCACGATTGCCGCGAGTGAGGATCTCGTGAATCGCGCGGCGGCCATGGGCATGACACCGCTGCAGATCCTTACGGTCGCCAGCATCATCGAGGCCGAGGTGAACCGCCCGGAAGACAGGCCGATGGTGGCGAGGGCCATCTACAACCGGCTCCAGGGCAAGACGGAGACCGGCCAGCCGATGAAGCTGCAGCTGGACTCCACGGTCATCTATGCCAATGGCGGCACCGGTACCCTCACGACCACCGACGCGCAGCGGGCACTCGACTCGGCGTACAACACGTACAAGGTCGACGGCCTGCCGCCGGGCCCGATCAACTCGCCAGGAAAGTCCGCGATCGAGGCGGCACTCAACCCCGCTGACGGAACCTGGATCTACTGGGTCGTGGTGAACCCGCAAACGGGTGAGACGAAGTTCGCCTCCACCTATGCCGAGCACCAGACCAACGTCGCGGAGTTCCAGGCATGGTGCAAGGCCAACGCGGGGAAGTGCTGACCCCTCGGCAGTGCGCGGTGCTCGGCTCGCCCATCGAGCACTCGCTGTCCCCGGCGATCCACAGGGCCGCGTACGACTACCTCGGTCTGAGGTGGTCGTACGGCCGGCACGAGGTGGTGGCCTCCGAGCTGCCAGGCTTCGTCGCCGGCCTCGACGACTCGTGGCGTGGCCTGTCCTGCACGATGCCTCTCAAGCACGCCGTGGTGCGGCTCGGGCAGCCCGATGAGATCGTCGCGGCGCTCGGGGTCGGCAACACGCTGGTCTTCGACGGCCACCCGTCGGACCGTTCGAGGACCCGGGTCTGCAATACCGACGTCACCGGTCTCGAGGCGGCCCTGCGCAGCACCGACGCGGCGTCCGCGCACTCCGCCCTCATCGTGGGCAACGGGGCGACAGCCCGATCTGCCCTTGCCGCCGTGGCGCGGCTGGGAGTCACGCACGTGACCGTGCTCGCGAGGGACCCCGAGAAGACGAAGGCCCTGACCGAGCTGGGGGAGCGGCTCGGAGTCGCGGTCGAGCATGAGTCGCTCGGTGGGACGATCCCATCCGTCGACATCGCGTTGTCCACGGTGCCGGCCGATGCCCAGCGTGACCTGGCCGACGCCGTCGCGTCCTCGGCCTCCGTGGTCTTCGACGCGGTGTACGACCCGTGGCCGACGCCCTTGGCCAGCGCGGTCGCCGACGCTCACCGAGCCGTGCTGCTCAATGGGCTCGACCTCCTGGCCTGGCAGGCGGTGTTCCAGGTGGAGCTGTTCACCGGCGAGACCGTACCGGTGAACGTCTTGCTCGAGGCCGCTCACGAGGCGCGCGCTCGCCGGGCGTGACAGACTTCCGCACATGCTCCGATATCTGACCGCTGGGGAGTCTCACGGCCCGGCACTCGTCGCGACGATCGACGGCATCCCCTCCCACGTCCGTGTCACCTCCTCCGACATCCGCCGCCAGCTCGCCCGCAGGCGGCTCGGCGTGGGGCGTGGTGCGCGCATGGCGTTCGAGGCGGACGAGGTGACGATCCTCGGTGGGATCCGGCACGGCGAGACGCTGGGCTCGCCGATCGCCATCGAGGTGGGCAACACGGAGTGGCCCAAGTGGGAACAGGTCATGTCGGCCGACCCGGTCGATCCGGAGGCGCTGGCAGCGCTCGCGCGGAACGCGCCGCTGAGCCGTCCGCGTCCTGGGCACGCCGACCTGGCCGGGATGCAGAAGTACGACTGGGACGAGGCGCGGCCCATCCTCGAACGCGCGTCCGCGCGTGAGACGGCCGCGCGGGTCGCGCTCGGTGCGGTGTGCATGAAGTTCCTCGAGCAGTCCTGCGGGATCACGGTCCTCAGCCACGTCGTGGCGCTCGGTACGGTCTCCGCGCCGGCGGGCATGTACCCCACGATCGCTGACCTCGACGCCATCGACGCCGACCCCGCTCGGTGCGCGGATCCTGCGACGAGCGCCGCGATGCAGGCCGAGGTGGAAGCCGCGCAGAAGGACGGCGACACGCTCGGCGGTGTCGTGGAGATCCTGGCCTGGGGCCTGCCGCCGGGCCTCGGGTCCCACACGATGGGTGACCGCCGCCTCGATGCGAGGCTGGCGGGAGCGCTCATGGGCATCCAGGCGATCAAGGGCGTCGAGCTGGGCGACGGTTTCGCCCTGGCCGCCAGCCGCGGCTCGGCCGCGCACGACGAGATCCTGCCCGCCGAGGGTGGCGCCCGTCGCGCCTCCCAGCACTCCGGAGGCACCGAGGGAGGCATGAGTACGGGCGAGATGCTGCGCGTACGGGCAGCGATGAAGCCCATCGCGACCATTCCCCGCGCCTTGCGCACCATCGACGTGACGACCGGCGACGAGGCTGCGGCGCACCACCAGCGCTCGGATGTGTGCGCGGTACCGGCAGCCGGCGTCGTCGCCGAGGCGATGGTGGCGCTCGTGCTCACGGAGGCGGTGCTCGAGAAGTTCGGCGGGGACTCGCTGGGCGAGGTGAAGGCCGCCCACGCGCGGTACCTGGCTCGTCTCGACGAGCGCGGCCTGCGGACGTCGTCGTGAGCCCGCGGGTCGTCATCGTCGGCATGCCCGCGTCGGGGAAGTCGACGGTGGGCCGTGAGGTCGCTGCCGCACTCGGCATCCACTTTCGCGACGCCGACGACGTGATCGAGGCGCGCAGCGGCAAGCTGATCCGCGAGATCTTCTCCGACGACGGCGAGGAGGCGTTCCGCGCGATCGAGGAAGACGTCGTGCTCGAGTCGCTCGGGGCGGATGACTGCGTGGTGTCGCTCGGCGGAGGTGCGGTGCTCTCGCCGACAATCCGCGCTGCACTCGTCGGGCTGCCCGTGGTGTGGCTGGAGGTTGGCGTGGCTACCGCGACGCGCCGCGCGGGTCTCAACCAGCTCAGGCCGCTCCTCCTCGGCGACGTCAGGGCACGG
>DAIPZP010000071.1:0-8145 GCA_036782155.1 Propionibacteriaceae bacterium | reverse complement strand
GCGGCGACTGCGGCGCGATCACGGCGAAAAGCGCCCGGTAGGCCGGGTTGGAGTAGTCGTCCGGCGTCGCACCGTGCCAGTCGGCGCCGAACGCCTCCGGGTTCTGGAGCATGAGCTTGAGCGTGTCCCGTTCCACGGCCAGAGCACGGTCGTTCGGGTCCGGCAGCTCGTACGTGACCAGCGCGCCCTGAGTGGCGTCGTCTGCCGGTGGCGTGGCCGGGCCGCGCAGGTGCGGCTCCGCCTGACGGCGGCCCGACGCCCGGCTGACCACGGCGCGAACCTCTTCGACGTCGGTGCCGAGCATCGTGGCGAGCTCGCGGATATAGGCGGAGACGAGCGAGTTGTCCCGGATCGAGGCGACCAGCGGCGCGGCGGCGCGCAGGGCCTCGAGACGACCGTCGACCCGTTCGAGGTCGTACTGGGTGAGCACGTTGTTCATGACGAACCGGTACAGGGGCTGGCGCCGCGCGACGAGCTCCCTCACGGCCGCGTCACCCTGCTGCAGCCGCAGGTCGCACGGGTCCAGGCCGGTCGGCTCGATCGCGACGTACGTCTGGGCGGCGAAGTGGTGGTCGCCCGAGAAGACCTTCAGGGCCGCCTTCTGGCCCGCGGCGTCACCGTCGAACGTGAAGATCACCTCGCCGTGGAACGCGTCGCCGCCCAGCAGCCGCTGGATGAGACGGGCGTGGTCGTCGCCGAACGCCGTGCCGCACGAGGCGACGGCGGTGTCGACGCCGGCGACGTGCGCCGCCATGACGTCGGTGTAACCCTCGACGATCACCGCCTGGCTCTTCTTGCCGATGTTGGTACGGGCGAGGTCGAGCCCGTACAACACGTGCGACTTCTTGTAGACCGGCGTCTCGGGGGTGTTGAGGTACTTCGCGGGCATCCGGTCGTCGTCGAAGAGCTTGCGGGCGCCGAAGCCGAGCACCAGGCCACCCGCATCCTTGATCGGCCAGATCGCGCGGCCCTGGAAGAAGTCCCACCCACCCTGGCGCATCAGCCCCCCGGCGATCAGCTCCTCCTCGTGGAAGCCCCGGCCCCGCAGGTGCTGCGCGAGCGCACGTCCCGACGTGGGCGCGAACCCCAGGCTGAACTTCTCCGCGACGTCCCTGCCGAAGCCACGACCCTGCGCGAACTGGCGCGCGACGACCGCATCGGGGGTGAGCAGCTGCTCGGCGAAGAACTCGGCGGCGATCCCGTTGGCCTCGAGGATCCTCAACCGGCTGCCGGTGTTCTCGCGTTGGCCCGTGCCCTCGGTGTAGCGCAGCTGGACCCCGTACTTGTCGGCGAGGTGCTCGACGGCCTCCGCGAACGACAGGTTGTTGACCTTGCGCACGAACGTGATGACGTCGCCCGACTCACCGCAGCCGAAGCAGTAGTAGAAGCCGCGCGACGGCGTGACCTGGAAGCTGGGCGTCTTCTCGTCGTGGAACGGGCACAGTCCCTTCAGGGAGCCGCCTCCGGCGGGCTTCAGCGACACGTACGCGGACACCACGTCGTCGATACGCGCACGGTCGCGTACCTCCACGATGTCCTCGTCGTTGATCAGCCCCGCCACGGCCCGAGTCTAGGGGTCGGCGCTGACACCTCGCCGGTCAGGCCACGGGCACCATCGTGTGCCCGGCCACGGACTGGCCCGCGGCCTCAGCGATGACGAGAGCGGCTCGGCCGTCGAGGACCGATGGCGACGGTGCCGTACCCGCCTCGATAGAGGTGATGAAGTGATCGAGCTCGGCGGCGTACGCGACGGCGTAGCGCTCGAGGAAGAACGGGAGGTACGGGCCGGCGAGGTCGGTGCCCTCGGCGCCGCTGAACCGGACGCCCGTGGTGCGCAGGTTCGTGGTCTCCAGAGCGCCCGTGGGGCCGAAGACCTCGATGCGCTGGTCGTACCCAGCCGCGCATTCTCGGCTGTTGAGGATCGTCGCCGTGGCGCCGGATGGTGCGGTGAGCGTCACGGAGCACGTGTCGATGTCGCCGATGCCGCGGATGTCGTCGATGAACGCGTGGCCGCTGGCGGAGACCTCGGCGATGTCGCCCAGCAGGAAGCGGGCCATGTCGAAGTCGTGGATGGTCATGTCCTTGAAGATGCCGCCGGAGCTGACCATGTACTGGGCGGGTGCGGCCGCCGGGTCGCGGCTGATGATCGTCACCTGGCGCAGCTCGCCGATCTCGCCCGCGTCGAGCCGCGTCTTGAGCTCGACGACGCCAGGGTCGAAGCGCCGGTTGAAGCCCACCATCACGCGGTGCTCATGGCCTTTGATCGCGGCGAGGCACTCGTCGACGCGCGCGACGGACAGGTCGACCGGCTTCTCCGTCAGTACAGCCTTGCCCGCGGCGATCGAGGCGACGATCTGGTCGACGTGGCACGCGGTGGGCGAGCAGATGACCACCGCGTCGATGGTGTCGTCCCCGTACACGTCCTCGACCGACTCGGTGCCCTTCGCGCCGAACGTGGCGGCCAGGCTGGCCGCTGCGCCGGGCACGGGGTCGACGATCGTGACCAGCTCCGCGCCGGGGTGGGCGTAGATCGTGCGGGCGTGGACCTGACCGATGCGGCCGGCGCCGATGATCGCGAGGCGAAGCATCGCTGACTCTTTCTCTCGAGTGGGCTCAGGACGTGACGTTCGCGGTCTTTGTCCTGACATGTTGGACTGTATGAGGCAGGGTTTCCGCCCGTCAAGCCGTCACACGTACGGGCGCTGGTCGACCTTGGCGGCGACGTACTCCTCGTACGCCTTCTGCGTGCTCTCCAGCTCGGAGACCTGCGACACGGGGACGTCCCACCAGGCATGACCGGGCGGGTTGGGGCCGGTGATGTCGGTCTCGATGTACAGGACGGTCGTACGGTCGCTGGCGGCGGCCTTCGCATAGTTGGCCCTGAACTCGTCGATGCCGTGGCAGCGCAACACGTCGGCGCCCCAGCTGGCGGCATTCGCCGCCAAGTCGAGCGGTACGTTCTCGCCGTCGAGCCGGCCCGCTGCCGACCGCACCTTGTACTTCGTGCCGAACCGCTGCGAACCACGCGACTCCGACAACGCGCCGATCGAGGCGAAGCCATGGTTGTCGAGCAGCACGAAGATGACCTTGAGCCCCTCCTGGACGATCGTGGCGAGCTCCATCGGCAGCATCTGGTACGTCCCGTCGCCGACGATCGCCACCACCTGTCGGCCGTCGCCCACCGCGAGCTTCACGCCGAGCGCCGCGGGGATCTCGTAGCCCATGCACGAGTAGGCGTACTCCAGGTGGTACTGCTCCGGCGTACGAGCCCGCCACAGCGCCTGCAGGTCGCCGGGCATCGAGCCGGCGGCGTTGATCACCACGTCATCGTCGCCCATCAGCTCGTTGAGCGCTCCGAAAACCTCCGTCTGTGCCGGCAATGGATGGTGGTCGCGGTGGTAGCACTCATCGACGACCTTCTGCCACGCGTCGTCGAGCTCCCCCGCGCGCTGCTGGTAGGCCTCGTCGGTCGTCCAGCCGGCCAGCGCCGTGGTCAACGCCTCCAGCGCTGCCTTCGCATCGGCGACGACCATCTCGGCCCCGTGCTTGGCGGCGTCGAAGCGCTGCACATTGATGTTGACGAACCGTACGTCCTCGCTCGCGAAGACCGTGCGGCTCGCGGTCGTGAAGTCGGAGTACCGCGTCCCGATGCCGATGACCAGGTCCGCCTCGCGGGCAAGCGTGTTCGCCGCGCTGCCTCCGGTCGAGCCCACTCCCCCGACGGCCATCCGATGGTCGAAGTTGATCGCGCCCTTGCCGGCCTGCGTGTCGGCGACCGGGATGCCGGTGCCATCCGCGAACGCGCGCAGGGCCTGCGACGCGTCCGAGTAGACGACTCCCCCACCGGCGACAACGAGCGGCCGCTTCGAGGCCTTGATCGCGGCCACCGCACGATCGAGCGCCGCCGGCTCCGGGACCGGCCGGCCCACGTGCCAGACGCGCCTGCGGAACAGCTCGACCGGGAAGTCGTACGCCTCGGGCTGTACGTCCTGGGGCAGGCACAGCGTCACCGCGCCTGTCTCCGCGGGATCGGTGAGCACCCGCATCGCGTTGAGCATGCTCGACGCGAGCTGCTCGGGACGGTTGATGCGGTCCCAGAAGCGCGACACCGGCTTGAACGCGTCGTTGACAGAGATGTCGAGCGTGCGGGGGTCCTCCAGCTGTTGCAGCACGGGGTCAGCAGCACGCGTAGAGAAGATGTCGGAGGGAAGCAGCAGAACCGGCAACCGATTGGTCGTTGCGAGCGCCGCGCCAGTGATCATGTTCGTCGCGCCCGGACCGATCGAGCTCGTCACCGCCCACGTCTGCAGCCGGTTCTTCTGCTTCGCGTACGCAGCCGCAGCGTGCACACCGCCCTGCTCGTTGCGGATCAGCACGTACGGCAGGTCCGGCGCGTCCGCGTCGCCGTCGAGGTGCTGCAGCTCGGCCTGGAGAAGCGCCTGGCCGACGCCTGCGACGTTGCCGTGCCCGAAGATGCCGAAGCAGCCGGCAATGAGCCGCTGCTCGACGCCGTCACGCTCGCTGTACTGAACGGCCAGGAAACGTACCAACGCCTGCGCGACGGTGAGCCGGATGGTTGTCGACATCGACGTCCTCTCTCAGGGTGCTGGTACGAGGATGTCACGCACGATCTGGTCGAGCTCCTCGTCCGCGGCGAGGAACTGGCGGAGGGTGCGCGCCGTCGCGCCGTACGTGAGGAACTCGTCCGGTGTGAGCCCGTCGGGCTCGTACGCCTTGACGAACTCGGGCATCGTCTGGAGCGCGTCGAGGATGCGTGCCTCGACCGGTACGTCCATGCGGGGCTCGGCGGTACCGCCGTTCTGGTAGCGCTGCTGCCAGGAGAAGGGCGGCGAGATCACGACGTCGCCGCCGATGAACTCTGAGATCTGGAGCACGTTGCGGAAGGCCGCGACAAGCAGGCGGGCACGCAGACCGCGCGCCTGGAACTCCTCGTACGCCCTCTTGAACGTCGCGATCCCCGCCCACTCGAGGTAGCCGGGGTCGAAACAGAGCTGGTCGCGCTCGTAGATGGTCTTCATCCAGTCGTCGAGGCGTCCGACCATGAGCGTGACGACGGGACCCATCGTCGAGACGTCCTTGCCCTCGGCCTCGCGGCGCGTGAGCCCTCGCTCGATCGCTTCGCCGGTGGCCAGCGCCTGAGCGAGCGTGAACGAGACCGTGACGTTGATGCTGACCCCGCGGTACGTGGCCTCCTCGATCGCCGTCACGCCGACCGCGGTGGCCGGCACCTTGACGATGATGTTGGGCGCGAGGCTCGAGAAGTACTCAGCCTGGGCGACGAGCGCGTCGGCGTTGCGGGCCAGTCGCGGATCGGTCTGCATCGAGAGCCGTCCGTTGCGGCCGTGGTGCTTCTCGAACGCCGGCAGCAGCAGCGTCGCCGCGTCGAGCGAGACCTCCTCGACGATCTTCCAGCCGATCTCGGACTCGCTCGCCTGAGGCAGCTCGTGACCCACCTCGGCGATCCGCGCGGTCCAACGCTGCAGGTCCGAGCGGATGCTCGACAAGGCGATGACCGGGTTGCACGTTGCCCCGACCGCGCCCCAGGAGATCGAGGTCGCCAGCTCGGACTTGGTCGCGGAGTCGTTCCACAAGGCAGTAGGACCGCGCTGCGTCATGATGCCCAGTGGAGTCGTGGAGTCAGTCATGGGATCTCTTCGTCGAGGTACAGGTCACTGACATTCAAGCCATGTCACGATCAAGTGTCAACCTCATGTCCTGACATATTTGCATGAGTCCCGGAGCTTCCAGGCAGACGCCCCCCGAGGAGCGGCCGGACGAGGCCATGATGGTCCCGTGACCGTACAACCCACGTGGCAGCTCGGACTGGCTCTAGCTCTGCTCGTCATCTTCACGCTTGTCGTGTCGCGGCTCGGCGAGCTGCGGATCGGGCGTCAGACAGTCGTCGCAGCGGTCCGTGCGATCGTGCAGCTCGCCGTGGTCTCGGTGATCATCGTCGGTGCCCTCCAGCATCTCTGGACAGCGCTGCTGTTCGTCGTGGTGATGTTCGTCATCGGTGTCTACACGACCACGAAGCGCGTCGGCGTCACCGCCTGCTGGCCATGGGTCTCGCTGGCGATGGCTGCAGGGATCCTGCCCGTCCTGCTCATCGTGTACCTGACGGGCACGGCGCCACTCAACGGTCTGTCGCTCATCCCGATCGCCGGCATCGTCATCGGAAACATGATGACCGCCCACACGCTCGTGGCCCGGAACTCGTTCACCCACCTGCGGTCGCACCTCGGCGAGTACGAGGCTGGGCTCTCGCTCGGACTCTCCCGCCCAGACTCGATCCGTCTCACGGATCCGGACTCGGCGCGGGACGCGACCATGCCCAACAACGACCAGACCCGTACGGTCGGCCTCGTGACGCTCCCCGGCGCCTTCATCGGGGTCCTCTTGGGCGGAGGCTCACCCGTCCAGGCCGGTGCAGCGCAGGTCCTCGTCCTGCTCGGCATCATGGCGGGCCAGGCCGCGACGGTGGCCGTCGCGCACCGCTTGATCGAACACGCGCGGATCGTCGCACCGGACCTCCGCCTCGCGCTGCACCTGTAGACCCCGGACGCGCACAACCTTTGTGGTTCTCCAGGGTGGTCACACGGGTTGTGCGGGCGCCCTAAAGGTTGTGCGCGCCCGGGGTGAGGGGGTCTTCCTGAGAGTTTCTTTGGAAATCTCTCAGGGATCCCTTATCCTGGGCCTCGACCGTGTTTCCAGGAAAAGGACCATCTCTGTGTTCGTACCCAGAAAACTGATCATCACCGGTGTCGCCGCCGTGTTCGCCGTCGGCGGCGCAGGTGTCGCGACGGCATCCTCCTTGCAGAAGGAGGTCACCCTCGTGGTGGACGGCCAAAGCGTACATGTCAACGGCTACGTCAGCACCGTGGGCGACGTCCTCGCGAAGAGGTCCGTGGCCCTCGAAGGAAAGGACACCGTTCAGCCCTCGGCCGAGACCCAGGTGAAGGATGGCGAGACGATCACCGTCACGCGCATCCGCGCCAAGCAGGTCACCATGGCCCATGACGGTACGACCTCCACGCTGACCACGTTCTCCTCCACCGTCGCCGGGGCGCTCTACGACGCCGGCGTGTCCATCAACGTCGCCGACCAGGTGTCCCCCGAGATCACCGACCCGCTGGCAGACGCGCAGACGATCACGGTCGAGCGGGTCGTCATCACGAGCGCTCAGACGACCGAGCCCATCGCGTTCACGTCCAGCAACGTGAAAGACGCCACCATCGCGAAGGGCACGCAGAAGGTGACGACCCCGGGCGCCAACGGCGTCAAGACGAGCACCTTCCAGATCGTGACCGTCGACGGCGTCGAGGAGTCGCGGACCCTGGTTTCCCAGACCGAGACCCCTGCGACCAACCAGGTCACCTCGGTCGGCACCAAGACAGCCACGACGACGATCGCAGCGGCAACCACCGCCGCCCCCGTCGCTACCTCGACCTCGACCGCGGGCCTCGACCTGTCGAACGCGGCGATGTGGGACAAGGTCGCTGCGTGCGAGTCCGGCGGCAACTGGCACATCAACACCGGCAACGGCTACTACGGCGGCCTGCAGTTCCTCACCTCGACGTGGCTGGCCCACGGTGGCGGTCAGTTCGCCCCCCGCGCCGACCTCGCCTCGCGGGAACAGCAGATCACCGTGGCGAACAGCATCTACGCCACGTCAGGCCTGAGCCAGTGGGGCTGCAAGGCCTGAGCTTTCTGATCGCCAGGGCACTCACGGACGATTGTTCTTCGTCCGTGAGTGTCCTGCGTTCAGTTGGCGACCAGTCGTTCCAGGGCGAAAGCGAACACTCCGTCTGTACAGTCCGGGTCGATGGCGCGTTCGACGGCAAGTCCGTTGGAGAGCGCGAGGATGAGCACGGCTAGCTGCTCGGCGTGATCATCGACCCCGGCCCGTACGAGTTCGGCTTCGATCACGTCTCGGAAGTCCCGCCTCCGCTCGCGTAGTTCCTGCACGTTCGCGCGCTCGCCCCGGACACTTGCGGCCCAGAACTCGAGGAACGCGAGATGCCAGTTCGGGTCGTCCGCGGTGAACGCCGCCAGACGCTCGCCAAGCGCGCCCCGCGCCTCCGCGATGCGAGCATCCAAACCGTCGAGTTCCTCAACCCGGCTGAC
>DAIPZP010000070.1:0-8233 GCA_036782155.1 Propionibacteriaceae bacterium | reverse complement strand
TCGGCGGCCAGGAGCCGCGCATCTCCGCGAGCCGCGGCACGGCGGAGGGTCCTCGACGAGGCCAGCGCGATGACGGCCGCGAGTACCGAGAAGACGACCACGGTGACCAGGCCACCGTGGTAGCCGGCGTCGTCGATGACCTGGCCCGAGACGCTCGAACCGATCGAGACGCCGATGCCGATGCCCGTACCCATCCAGGACAAGCCTTCGGTGAGGCGGCCCTGCGGCACCAGGCGCCCCACGAGCGAGTTTCCGTTGATGAGGGTGGGCGCCACGGTCGCGCCGACCAGCACGCCGACGGCCCCGATCGTCACGATGGAGTTGGTGAACGGGAGCGCCGCCGAGAAGGCGAACAGCAGGACGACGCCGACGAGGAACCTCTTCGTCAACGGCGACGACCAGGCGCGCGCGCCGTAGAAGAAGCCGGCGATGCCCGACGCCAGCGAGAACACCGCCAGCACAGCGCCCGACGCGCCACGTACGTTCCAGCCCGTGGCGGCCGCGACCACACTGACGTCGATGGAGCCGAACACGCATCCGATGAGCATGTTCACCGCGATGACCGACCCGACCCCAGGAACAAGGAGGATGAGGCGGCTCAGGAGCGGAGGACGGTCAGCCGCCGGATCCCGGCGCGGGGCTGGAGGCGGCTCTGTGGCCCGTTGCGAGTAGAAGAGCTGCGCACCGACGAGCCCCAGCACCACCGGCGCGATGAGGGCGGCTGCCGGATGTACCTGGGTGGACAGCGCCGTGGCCGCCACCGGTCCGATGACGAACGTGAGCTCGTCGAGCGTCGACTCCAACGCGTACGCCGTGTGGAGCTGTTCAGGTTTGGTGATGACGTTGTTCCACCGCGCCCGTACCAACGCCCCGGGAGAACCACCGGTGAGGCCGCTGATGAGCGCCGGCGGGAAGAGCGTCCACGCGGGCAGACCCAAGAGCGCGAACACCACCACCAAGGTCAAAGCCGCTGCGGAGATCACCGCCGCCGGGTACATCACCCTGCGCTGTCCGTACCGATCGACAAGGTTCGACAGCACGGCCGTACCGATGGCCCACGACACCCCATTGGTGGCCGCCAGCGCACCCGCCAACCCGTAGCTCCCGTACAGCGCCGAGACCATGAGCACGGTGCCGATACCCATCATGGCCCCGCCAGCCCGCGCGAGGAGCCCCGCAGCGCTGAACTGCCACGCACCAGGAATGGTCAGGATCTCCCGGTACGAGCGCATCCTACGAGTCTCCCACAGACGCGCGTACGTGCCCTTCGAGCAGGTCTCCCCTCCGCCGCATCGGGCGAACGTCCCGAGAAACCCATCGCACGAGGACCCTGCACGTGGAAAGCCCGACTACTCTGGTGCGTCGGAGTACATTCCTGCGACAGAGGGGCCCGATGACCGAGGTACGGACACTGGACCATGTCGTGATCCGTTTCGCCGGGGACTCAGGCGACGGCATGCAGTTGACCGGCGACCGCTTCACGGCTGAGACCGCCACGTTCGGCAACGACATCGCCACGCTGCCCAACTTCCCCGCCGAGATTCGGGCGCCAGCCGGCACCCTCCCCGGCGTCTCCAGCTTCCAGCTCCACTTCGCCAACAGCGACATCGCCACGCCCGGCGACCACCCCGAAGTGCTCGTTGCCATGAACCCGGCAGCCCTCAAGGTGAACCTGCCCGACGTCCGGCTCGGCGGCATGGTCATCGTCGACACCGCCGACTTCACGGAACGGAACCTGGCTCGCATCGGCTACGCCACCAACCCGCTCACCGACGGCACACTCGACGCGTACCAGCTCGTCGCTCTCGACCTCACCGGCCTCGCTGTGGCGGCCGTCAAGGCCTTCGACCTCGGCCGCAAGGACGCCGCCCGGACGAAGAACATGTTCGCCCTCGGCCTGCTGACCTGGCTGTACGGACGACCCGTCGAGGGCACCGAGCAGTTCCTCGGCCGTAGGTTCGCCGCGCGACCAGACATCCGCGACTCCAACCTGGCTGCGTTCCGTGCGGGCCACGCCTACGGCGAGACGACTGAGACGTTCGCCGTACGGTACGAGGTGCCGCCGGCCCCCATGCCAGCCGGCGAGTACCGACAGATCAACGGCAACACCGCGGCCGCGTACGGCCTCATGGTCGCCGCCCGCAAGGCGGGGATGCCGCTGTTCCTCGGCAGCTACCCGATCACGCCCGCCTCGGACATCCTCCACGAGCTCAGCAAGCACAAGTTGCAGGGCGTCATGACGTTCCAGGCAGAGGACGAGATCGCCGGGGTCGCCGCGGCGCTCGGCGCCTCGTACGGCGGACACCTCGGTGTCACCACGACGTCCGGCCCTGGACTCGCCCTCAAGATGGAGACGATCGGACTGGCCGTCATGACCGAGCTGCCGCTCATCGTCATCGACGTCCAGCGCGCCGGACCGTCGACGGGCCTGCCGACGAAGACCGAGCAGGCCGACCTGCTGCAGGCCGTGTACGGGCGCAACGGCGAGTCACCCCTCGTCGTCCTCGCCCCCCAGTCCCCCGCCGACTGCTTCGACACCGCGCTCGAGGCGGCCAGGATCGCCATCACGTACCGCACGCCGGTCATCGTGCTGTCCGACGGGTACGTCGCGAACGGCTCCGAGCCGTGGCACATCCCCGACGTCTCCGACATCCCGCCCATCGAGGCGGACTTCGCGACCGAGCCGAACGCGCACAACGCCTCCGGCCAGGAGCGCCATCACCCGTACCAGCGCGACCCGGAGACCCAGATCCGCGCCTGGGCGCTGCCCGGCACCCCCGGCCTCGAGCACCGCATCGGCGGCCTGGAGAAATCCGACTCGGGGATGATCTCGTACGACCCGGAGAACCACGACCGTATGGTGAAGCTCCGCCGCGCCAAGGTCGACGGCATCGCCCGCGACTTCGCCGACGTGGCGGTTGACGACCCGAGCGGCCGCGCCAAGGTTCTCCTGCTCGGGTGGGGTTCCACGTACGGCCCGGTCCGCGCCGCGGCCGAGGCCATCCGCGCGGCGGGTCACGACGTGGCGCGCGCCCACCTTCGCCACCTCAACCCTTTCCCGGCCAACCTCGGTGACGTGCTGCGCGCGTACGACCGCGTGCTCGTGCCCGAGATGAACCTCGGCCAGCTCACCACGATGCTGCGGGCGCGCTACCTCGTCGACGTACAGACCTATTCGCGCGTCAGGGGCCTACCGATCAACAGCGCCGAGCTGGCCGCCGACGTCATCACGATGATCCAGGAGCTGTCCGCATGACCGACACCGACGTGACCGCCGGCTCCGGCCTGCGCGGTGTGCCGCTCGCCATCACGCCGCTGACCCGCAAGGACGTCGTCAGCGACGCGGAGGTGCGCTGGTGCCCCGGCTGCGGCGACTACGCCGTGCTCGCCACCTTCCAGGGCGTGCTTCCCGAGCTGGGTATCGCTCGCGAGAACACCGTCATCGTCTCCGGCATCGGCTGCTCGTCGCGGTTCCCGTACTACGTCGACACGTACGGCGTGCATTCCATCCACGGCCGTGCCCCGGCCATCGCCACGGGACTCGCGATCACGCGGCCGGACCTGGCCGTCTTCGTCGTGACCGGCGACGGTGACGCGCTGTCGATCGGCGGCAACCACCTCATCCACGCGCTGCGGCGCAACCTCAACATCACGATCCTGCTGTTCAACAACCGGATCTACGGCCTCACCAAGGGCCAGTTCTCGCCGACCTCCGAGCAGGGCAAGGTGACTAAGTCGTCGCCGATGGGCTCTCTCGATGCGCCCTTCAACCCGTTGTCGCTGGCGCTCGGCGCCGAGGCGACGTTCGTGGCGCGCGCCGTCGACTCCGACCGTGCGGGCCTCAGCGAGGTCCTCACCGCTGCCGCGAGGCACCGGGGTGCGTCGTTCGTCGAGATCTACCAGAACTGCCCGATCTTCAACGACGGCGCGTACGACGCCATCAAGGGCAAGGATGCTGACGAAGCCCTCATCCGCCTCGTCCACGGCGCGCCGATCACGTTCGCGGGCGGCACGAAGGGCGTCGTACGGGACGGATCCACGGGTGAGCTCTTCATCGCCGACGTCGACGAGGTGGGGCTCGACTCCGTACTGGTCCACGATGCGCACCGTCAGGACCCGGGTCTCGCCTTCGCGCTGTCGCGACTCACCGACCCGGGCGTGCTGCGGCGGGCTCCGATCGGTATCTTCCGTGATGTGGACCGTCCCTCCTACGACGACCTGGCCCGGCAGCAGCTCGAGACCGCCGGCCGTCCCGACGATCCGGACGCCTCGTTGCAGGCACTCCTGCGAGGCGCGGAGACGTGGACGGTGCTGTGAGCGAGCCCACGTCACCCATCACGCCCGTACGTCCAGGCTCCGGGCTTGAGGAACCGTCCTTCCCGGCCGCAGGTGACGACGTCTGGGGCGCGACCCACTTGGCAGCGCCGCCGACCGGCGCCCTGCCCACTGCTCCTGTCCCGTGGCACGAACCGAACCCGGGCTGGACGCCGGGCGAGGTGCCCCAGGTCCCCACGGCGTTCTCCCCTCCCGAGGAGCGAGGAGCGCTGCCGGCCGCTGAGATGCCGCAGTCCGAGGTCACCTCGATCATCGTCCCGAAGCCGATCCGTGGCCTGCCCTTCGACCAGCCCGCCGCGGGCCGCTTCACCGCTCCCGAGGAGAAGAAGGCAAGGACCACCCGCCGGGCAAAGCCCGCGATCTGGGTGCTCGGCATCGTCGGTGTGATCATCGCTGGCCTGATCAGCTACTACGTGTGGGACCAGAACCGGCCGGTGGCGGTGTCCTCCCAGATCATCGTTCCCACCTCAGCGCAGGCGTCCGCTCCGAAGGTCGCGCGGGGCGATCTCGCCGTGAAGGGCTACCTCGAAGCCCTGGCGGCGGGTGACATCGACAAGGCGATCTCGTACGGGCCCGTCGGAGGCGGCAGCCAGGCGCTCCTGGTCCCGGTGGCCCTCAAGGCGTCCATTGCTGCTGCGCCCATCACGAACATCAACGTGACGCCTGCGGATGCCACGGCCAGCACCATCCACGCCGCGTACCAGCTAGGCACCCAGGCCGTCGTCTCCGACTACAAGGTCGCGAAGAAGGACGACGGTAACTGGCAGCTGGCCTCCAGCACCACGACCGTACGGCTTTCGGCCAAGCGCAGCGACAGCGTGCCGCTCATCATCAACGGCCAGACGATCGGCCCGGTCGTCGAGCTCGAGCTCGTGCCCGGCGCGTACACGATGGGGACCGGGCTGCCCTACCTGGCGTACCAGCCGACCACCAATATCACGGTCAACGACCTCAGCTACACGAAGGCGATCTCCGAACTGCCCGTCGACGTGACCAGCGAGGGCAAGGACACGCTGATCCGGGCGACGCAGGCATCTCTCGCCGCGTGCATGGACTACCAGCAGCTCAGCCCGCCGAACTGCCCGATGGCCGAGCCCAGCAGCCGTCCGGTGATCGCGTCGACGATCAGGCGCGAAATGATCGTGGCGGATCCGGTCAGCGGCGCTCAGTGGGTCGTCGACTCCAGCAACGCCGCGGTCGCCAGCGCACTCATCCAGGTGCACTACCGGATCTCGGCCAACATCGACTCGCAGACCACGACCAACGGGGAGTACAACCAGTCCTGGACCGCCCGCGCCGACGCGACGAAGCAGGGCCTGAGCATCCTCTGGGGCCACTGAGGTCCGCGCGCCTCTGTAGCATGGCGCGGTGACCCAAGCACTCGATCCGTCCCAGTTCGACAGCCGCGTCCGTCTCGCGGACGACCTGTTCCGCCACGTCAACGGCCGCTGGCTGGAGACGGAGCCGATCCCCGAGGACAAGCCGATGACCGGCGCGTTCGTACGGCTGCGGGACGACTCCGAGGCCGCTGTACATGCCATCTGCGACGAGCTCGCCGCTGCCGATCCGCCCGCGCTCACTGATGAGCAGGTGAAGATCTCGGCGCTGTACGGCGACTTCATGGACGCCGCGCACGTCGAGGAGCTCGACGACGCTCCGCTGGCCGATCTGCTGGAACGTGTCGACCAGATCGACTCGGTGAGCGCGCTGCAGTCGTACTTCGGCTGGTCCCTGCGCTACGGCATCACCTCGCTGTGGGGCTGCGACGTGGAGTCCGACCCGGGCGATCCGACGCGGTACGCGTTCTTCGTCGCGCAGGACGGCATCGGCCTGCCGGACGAGTCGTACTACCGCGAGGAGCAGCACGCGGAGATCCTCGCTGAGTACGGCAAACACGTCGCTCGTACGCTCGAGCTCGCGGGGCTTGAGGATGCCGAGCAGCAAGCCACTGACGTCGTCGCGCTGGAGAAAGCGATCGCGGCGTGCCACTGGGATGTCGTACGGACTCGCGACCTGCGCCAGATGTACAACCCGCGCAGCGTGGCCGAGCTCCACGACGAGGCGCCGGAGTTCGGCTGGGATCTCATCCTCGACGGGGCGTCCATCGACGGACTCGGCCTGGTCGTCGACTGCCAGCCCTCGTTCTTCGTCGAGGTCGCACCCCTGCTGACCGATGACCGGCTCGGCCAGTGGCGTTCGTGGGCGCGGTTCCACACGATCTCCGGCACGTCGGCGTACCTGTCGAGCCGTTTCGTCGACGAGCGGTTCGGCTTCTACGAGCGCACCCTGCAGGGCACGCCGCAGCTGCGCGAGCGCTGGAAGCGCGGCGTGGCGCTGTCCGAGCGGGCGTTGGGCGAGGCGATCGGCAAGATCTACGTGGAGCACCACTTCACGCCCGCCGCCAAGGAGCGCATGGACGAGCTGGTGGCGAACCTCATCGAGGCGTACCGGCAGTCCATCACCGACCTGGCATGGATGACGCCGGAGACGAAGGCGGAAGCCCTGACAAAGCTCGCGGCGTTCCGGCCGAAGATCGGCTACCCCGCGACGTGGCGCGACTACTCGAAGCTCACGATCGTTCCAGGCGACCTGGTCGGCAACGTGCAGCGCGCGTCGGCGTTCGAGCTGGACCACGCGCTGAGCAAGCTCGACGGGCCGGTCGATCCGGACGAGTGGCAGATGTACCCGCAGACCGTCAACGCCTACTATCACCCGCTGCGCAACGAGATCGTCTTCCCAGCCGCGATCCTGCAGCCGCCGTTCTTCGCCTTCGATGCGGACGACGCGGTCAACTACGGCGGCATCGGCGCGGTCATCGGCCACGAGATCGGTCATGGCTTCGACGACCAGGGCTCGACCTGCGACGGCGAGGGCAAGCTGCGCAACTGGTGGACCGACGACGACCGGACGGCGTTCGAGGAGCGTACGAGCGCGCTGATCGGCCAGTACAACGCGCTCTCACCCCTGCAGACCCCTGGGCATTTCGTCAACGGGGAGCTCACGATCGGCGAGAACATCGGCGACCTCGGTGGTCTCGGCATCGCCATCAATGCCTGGCGGGTCGCCGGTGGCGAGGCGGCCGCTCCGATCGACGGCCTCACCGGCCTGCAGCGACTCTTCCTGAGCTGGGCGACGGTCTGGCAGAGCAAGTCACGCGACGCGCTCGCGCTGCAGCGGCTCGCCACCGACCCTCACGCCCCCGCCGAGTTCCGCTGCAACCAGATCGTCCGCAACATCGACGACTTCTACACCGCCTTCGGCATCGTCGAGAGCGATGCCCTGTGGCTCACGCCCGAGGAGCGCGTGGCGATCTGGTGATCCTCGTGGGTTCCGAGACGTGCGTGCCAGCGGTGTCGCCGTGACGCCGCTGGTGCTCGATGTCCCGGGCGCTGGGCTGTGGGAGGCCCGGAACAGCCCCACCAGGCGAGTGCCGAGCCATGGCACCTCGCGGTTCGGCACCGCGTACGCCGATCGACCTGGTTCCCGTGGACGAACGCCATCAGAGCGCCAAGCCGTCGTGGCGGACGCTTCTCGCCACCGAACCGGTTTCTGCCTTCGTCGGTTTCGGTCGGCCGGTCTCAGCGCCGATCGCGGGAACGGTCGTCGCCACTCATGACGATGAACCAGACCATGATGCTTCCCGCTCGCCGGTGGCCTACCTCTTCTTCGCACTCGGACAGGCGAGCCGTATCCGCGCGGGAATCGCTGCCGTGGCCGGCAACCACGTCGTCATCGAGGTGGAGCCCGGTGGACCGTACGTCTTAGTCGCCCATCTGCAACATGGTTCGCTGAGCGTGGCGCCGGGGCAACGGGTGGAGCAGGGAGATTCGTTGGGCGCGTGCGGCAACACCGGTAACAGCACCCAGCCTCACGTACATCTGCAGGCTGTCGACTCGCT
>DAIPZP010000069.1:3793-8239 GCA_036782155.1 Propionibacteriaceae bacterium | reverse complement strand
AGAGAGCCCGGCCCACTGCGAGAACAGGCTGGCCGCCGCCGCCCCGAGCAGCTTGGGCGCGGCCTCACGCCCCAGCGACGCACCCGCCCCCACGACGACCTCGGACAGGACGGACGTGCCCAGGCTGCGCCGGAAGGACAGCAGCGCATGCCCGGTCCAGATCTCGTCGTCCACGTCCGTGCTGCCCCAGTGCTTGAACCTGCGCAGCAGGTACCACCCCAAACCGCCCACGAGGCCCGCGACGACGAGAACGACGATGCGCCGCACGGGCGAGGCATGCTGCACCGAGCTCAGGAAGCCACTGGACTGGTCGCCGAACGCGAGGGTCGCGACCCCCTTCAGCAGAACCATCATGGCGACGCCGAGAAGCCCTGTCGCTACGCCGGTGGCGAGCACCATCAACCAGAAGCGGACCGTGAGCGGCGCGTCGCCGTCGCCCATCGCATTGGGCTGCTCCGTCGCGCCGCGGGCCGACGGCATCCGGCGTTTGATGACAGGAGCCGGGCGCCGGAGGCGGTCCATCGGCGACGACTCCGGCTCGTCCTCCATGGCTCTCCCCCCATCTCGGCCCAGCTCCCCGGAGCCCTGCCCGAACCCGCACCGTCGCCGTCGTCTGTGCCCAACGACTCTACCGGCACTCGCAGGTGCGTCCTCGGGGCTGTGCGCGGCCGTACGTGGTCGGGGGCAGTCCCGACCCCGATGACGACGTGGCGATGACGAACAGGGGTCGACTGTGTCAGGGTCTGGCAATCGCTCGGGGCGGTAGCATGCCGTAACCATGATGAGCGCGACTCGAGTATTGCAGGCGGCCGACCACGGGCGGCTTGAGCTCGAGTCGATTGTCGGGGTTCTCTCCGCACGATTCACCGTGGCGACGGGCTCGAAACACGTGGTGCGCCGCAGGCGACTCGACACTTTCGACCGGCGGCTGCACGCTGCGGGTTTCACACTGGAGCATCAGATCGTGGCCCCTGGAGAGCGGCTCGTGCTTGGACGGCTGGACGGGTCGTCGACTGTGGCGGTCCCGGTGCAGAACCTGCGGTGGCCGGCGCTCGCCGATGCTCTGCCGTCTGGTCCGGTCGGCGACGCGATCGCTCCGGTGGTCGGCATCCGGGCGCTGGTGGTGGCCTCGGACGAGCGGCGGCGGATGTGGCAGTTGGAGCTGTGCAACGAGGACGGGAAGACTGTGGCTCGGGTCGAGCTGGACGAACCGGCTTCCGTTTCAGCGGTGGCCGCTTCGCCGGCCCAACTCACAGTGCGCACGTTACGTGGTTACGACGAACAGGCACGACGAGCCTGTTCTCTGCTGGTCGGTCTCGGTCTGCGTGCTGCGGAGCGCGGTGGGGAGCGGGAGTCCCGTTCTGCATCGAAGAGCTCCGGCACTGACCGGGCGGTGCCCGCGCGGGTGCTCCTGACCGCGGGGCTTCGCGACTCTCTCGCCGCGATGCGAGAGAACCTTCCCGGACTGCTCGATGATGTGGACACGGAGTTCCTGCACGACTTCCGGGTCGCGGTACGGCGGACCCGGGCGACACTCAAGCTGGGGCGGCCCGCCCTGCCCGATGCGATGCGCAGCCGTTGGGAGCCGGCCTTCAAGCGGCTGGGTGACCTGACAACCCCGGTGCGGGACCTGGACGTCTACGTGTTGGACCTGCCCATGATGAACCACTGGCTGGTGACGTCGGACCCCAGGGACCTGGACCCGCTGGCGGCTCATCTGCGCGTCCGACGGACGGTGGCACGCCGCCCGCTGGTGGCCTCGCTGAGGTCCGCCCGGTTCCGGCAGCTGGTTGCGGATTGGGAGCAGGAGCTGAACCGGCTCGCGGGGCTGCCGCAGGACGGGGAACACCTGTCGGCAGGCGAGTGGGCCGACGCCAGCATCTTGCGGGCCCACCGGAGGGTCGTCCGTGGCGGTGCCGCCATCAGGGCCGACTCGCCGGCCGTGGAACTGCACGAGCTGAGGAAGCGGTGCAAGGAGCTGCGCTACGCGCTCGAGGTGTGCTCGCCGGTGGTCGCCAGAGGTCCGCGCAAGCGGGCGATTGCCGACCTCAAGGAGTTGCAGGACGTCCTGGGCCGCTTCCAGGACTGCGACCTCCAGCGCCATGCTCTGCGGGGGTTCGCCGAGGAGATGATGACCGAGGGGACGAGCGCGGCGGCGGTGCTGGCCATGGGCGAGCTGATTGGTCACCTTGACGTCGACCAGGTACGGGCTCGTCGCGAGTTCGACGGCGCGTTCGCACGCTTCGCAGGTCCCTCCAGCCAAAGGCTCATGCACAAGTTCGGGGGCGGGCGATGAAGGTCATGGCGACGTACAACATCAAGGGTGGCGTCGGGAAGACATCGACGGCGGTGAACCTCGCTTACCTCTCCGCACGCGGCGGACGGCGCACCTTGTTGTGGGACCTTGACCCGCAAGCCGCCGCGACGTACATGTTCAGGGTTCGCCCGCGGGTCAAGGGTGGCGGCCGCGCCCTGGTGACCGGTAGGCGTCCGATCGAGGCGGCGCTGAAGGCAACCGACTTCGACAACCTCGACCTGCTGCCCGCCGACTTCAGCTACCGCAACATGGACCTCGAGTTCGACGACGCCAAGAAGCCGACCCGGCGCCTTGGCCAGTTGCTGGCCAGCGTGGCCGACGAATACGACATGGTCTTCCTGGACTGCCCGCCCAGCATCTCGCTGGTGTCGGAGAATGTCCTGCATGCCTCCGACACGCTGCTGGTGCCGCTGATCCCGGCGACCCTATCGCTGCGCACGTTCGACCAGCTGACCCGTTTTGTGGCCGACTCGAAGGGCAGCCGACCTGAGGTGGTCGCCTTCTTCTCCATGGCCGATCGTCGCAAACGCCTGCACAGAGACGTCATCGACGGCATCGCGCGAGACCGCACCCGCGTCGCCAATACGGTGATCCCTGCGCTGTCGATCATTGAGCAGATGGCCGAGCGTAGGGCGCCGGTTCCCGCTTTCGCGCCGACCAGCCGGGCAGCGCAGTGCTACGAGCAGCTGTGGGCGGAGGTGTGCCCGAGGTGAGTGCCCCCAAGTGCTCGCAGTTGATGGTTCGGGAGGATCAGGCGTGAGCCACGGCAATGTGCTCGGGATCGGGGCAGTGCTGAGTCGCTCGGCGCGTGAGATCCGTACCCGCGAGTCCGTCGCACAGATCGTGGCGATGGGTGGTGCGGCGATCGCGCTGGTCGTCGGGCCGTTCGTGTTCCGGCGGACCGGCACGCCGCTGTCGGGCCAGGTGTCGCTTGCGACCGTGACCTCGATCCTCGTGGCCGTGCTCGGCGGGGCCGCGTTCGCGACCGCGTACGTAAGACTCGCGCGCCACACCGTACGGTGGCGGCAGCGGCCGATGATCTGGAGAGTGCGGGATGCGGCAGCCCTCACCATCGCCGCGGCGTCCATGTCGGCCATGGCGGCCCTCGCCGCGTACACGGTCTTCCAGCGGATGTTCCAAGGACTCCTGCTGGGACGTATCGCGGCGACCCTGATGACGGCCGCGACCGTGGCCGCCGGCTGCTACCTCCTGACGATCATCGCGCAGGGGATGGACAGCTCGGGCGTCGCCGCACTGCTCGGTAGCTTCCTTGCCGCAGGCGCGGTCGCCTCGACGCTGAGCGCCGACGATCCCGGGTGGTGGCAGTCGAACTTCAGCGCCCTGGGGGTGAGTACCGAGACCTCTGCCTCGGCGTTCAACTTCACTGTGATCACGGCCGGCGTGGTGCTGACGACGCTGGCGGACTTCCTCGCGCTCGACCTCGAACGCTGGCCGGGCGTCACCAGGCGGATCGTCCGGATCATCCGAGTCCTGCTGATCGTCATAGGGCTGGCCCTCATCGGGCTGGGGACGATCCCGGTCGACCAGAGCCGCCTCTTCCACGACATCAACGCTGTCACCGTGATCGTCGGTTTCGGCGGCCTGATCCTCGCCGCGCCCTCCTTGCTGAAAGGCCTGCCCCGGCCGTTCCTCGTCAGCACGGGTCTGCTGGGGGGCCTGATCGTCGGGATCGTCCTTCTCTGGAAGCCGTTCCATGCGTACAACTTCACTGCCGTCGAGCTGCTGTCCATCCTGGTGATCTTCGCGTGGCTGGCGCTGTTCGCCCGTACGGTCGGCAGTGGTCCGTCCGCACAGCTCGAGACCGAGCCCGAAGCCGAGACCGTACGCACCCCTGCCGAGCTGGACGTCGCACCACCGAGCCCCGATCCCTCGCCGGTGCTGCCCCGGGCCATCGAGGTGCCGCAGCGACGACAGCCGGTCGCCCTGCTGCTCGCAGCGGGAATCGGTATGGCGGCAGGAGCGGCTTTGGTCACGCTCGTGAGGCGCAAAGACTAGTGGCTTCGAGGCGGCGCCCCGAAGCCACTCGAACCTGAGTTACGGCTAGTGCCTCACCGGCAGGGGAGCCACCAGAACCACATGCGCGTGCACGTCGGCCAGCTGCTCGTGGG
>DAIPZP010000069.1:1983-3693 GCA_036782155.1 Propionibacteriaceae bacterium | reverse complement strand
GGCGTGGTTGACACCGACTTGGCCGAGATTACCGGCGCCTTGATGGTGGGAGCCTGGGTCGTGGCGAGCGGCGGGCGCGTGACCTGCGCGGTCTGCGTCGGCGCGGCGGTCTGGGTAGCGGCTGGATGAGTCGTCACCGCGGCGGGCCGCGTCGCGACAACGGTCGTGCGTCGTGGAGCGCTGCTCTGCGACTCGTCGGCTGAGGGCTGCCAGGCCGGCAGCTCCGTGGCCTGCAAGGAGCGCTCAGGAAGGGCGATCGTGGGGTTCACAGCACTGCCGGCGACCGTCACGGCCCCGACTGACTTCGGCCCCTCGAACAGCTGAAACACCCCGATGATGCCGGTCAGGATGAACATCGTGATGAGCCATAACTGCCAACGCTTCGCTCGTACCCCCATAGCAATCGGGAGCCTATCGCCTGCCCGGGGTCCACATGCAACTACGGTCGATTTATGGTCGGGTTGAGGTCAGACCCAGGTCAGACCGAGGTCTTGCGGATGCCGGCGGCCACTGTGTCGAAGCGGGTCTTGTCGAGCTTCTCCGCCCGTCCGCGTACGTCGTCGGGGTGGATCCGTACGATCCGGTCGACCCTCGCCTGGGTCGGTCGGCGCCTCGCGTCCCACGCACCGGTGCCGATCGTGACCCAACGCTCGCGTGTCTCGCGCTCCGCATCCGCCTCGTGGTCGACGGCCGCCAGCGCTACGCCGAGCAGCCAGTCGCCGTCGCGGCCCACGAGCAGCACCGGCCCGTCCTTGCCCTGCGTGTGGTCCGCCTCGTCAGGCACCCACGCCGACACCACCTCACCAGGGTCGGGCGTCTTGCCGGTGTGCGGCGCGTACGTGATCTGCGGGCGGCCCTTGAAGTCGCCCGGGTAGCGGATCGACAGCTTCGGCGCGTGCCGGTCGTCGGACGACGGGCGACGAGCGCCGGTGGCCTTCCGTACGGTGCCGGTCGCCTGGCGTGCCGCCGTCCGGAGCACGTCCTTGGCGATCCGGTTCAGGGAGCCCAGCAGCTGATCAGCGAGAGACGTCACGATGCGTCTCGTCTGTAGCGCGGCAGGATTCCGTACACGACGTTGGTCGCCCATCCGCGTCGAACGGGCGGCGCGGTACGGATGGTGCCCCATGCCGAGAAGTAGCGCCCGATCTGTGGCAGCCACAGCAGCCCGGCACCGATCGCGATCGGTGCCATGGCCACCATGGCGAGGGGGTTCAGCAGGATCGTGAGCGCCGAGATCGCGAACGCCACGATCCCGCCGATGCGGGTCCAGCGGCGACCGTTCCAGGCGTTGTACGCCATCGCTCCGGCGGCGGTTGCAACCAGCGCGCCGATCGCGCCGATCGTGAGGACCATGACAATCGTGAGGAAGGAGACCGGGTTCGGTTTCGTCCACTCCAGGACCCGGGCGGCGGTGTAGTACCCGGTCACCGTGGCCGCGTCCCAGAGCACCTTGACGAGACCGACCGACGAGATCACCGCGCCGGCGACGAGCAGGCCGACCGAGAAACCGAGGAGTACAGGTCGCGCGGGCTCACCCGTCCGCGCGCTGACGGGGTACGCGCCGACCGCCGGCCCGTACGGCTGCAGCACGCTGATCTCTCGGTGCGCGTTCGCGCCGCCGAGGTGGTCCTCGCCTGTCCTCACCGGGTCAGTCATCGTGCTCCTGTCGACGCCGACCAGGGTACAAGGCCGCGATGTGCGCCAGCCGTG
>DAIPZP010000069.1:0-1883 GCA_036782155.1 Propionibacteriaceae bacterium | reverse complement strand
GTCTCGAGGAACCGGACGTGCCAGCTGAGCGCCTCGCGCAGGTCGTGAGGCGTCTGCTGGCCGTTGGCAGTCTTCCGGGCCCGCTCGAAGTAGTCGGTGAGCGCCGCCTGGTAGTCCGGGTGGACGCAGTTCTCGATGATCGCCTTGGCCCGCTGCTTCGGCGACAGGCCGCGGAGGTCGGCCGTGCCGCGCTCCGTGATGAGCACCTGGACGTCATGCTCGGTGTGGTCGTGGTGGCTGACCATCGGCACGAAGCAGGAGATGTTGCCGTGCTTGGCGGTCGACGGGGTGACGAAGCAGGAGATGTACGCGTTGCGCGTGAAGTCACCCGAGCCGCCGATGCCGTTCTGCATCTTCGAGCCCATGACGTGAGTCGAGTTCACGTTGCCATAGATGTCGGCCTCGATCATGCCGTTGCAGGCGACGACCCCGAGCCGGCGGATGTTCTCCGGATGGTTCGAGATCTCCTGCGGGCGCAGGATGATCGACTTGCGGTACTCGGCCGCGTGATTGTTCATCCGCTCGGCGGCCTCAGGCGACAGCGAGAACGCCGTCGCGGACGCCGCGATGACCTTGCCGGAGTCGATGAGGTCGACCATGCCGTCCTGGATCACCTCGGTGTAGCTGGTGATGTTCTCGAACGGCGACTCGAGCAGGCCGGCGAGCACGGCGTTGGCGATGTTGCCCACGCCGGACTGGAGCGGCAGCAGGTTCTTCGGCATCCGGCCCGCGGTGACCTCGCCCCCGAGGAAGTCGATGAGGTGACCGGCGATCGCGCGTGAGTCGTCATCGAGCGGCTTGAACGGGGTGTTGCGATCCTCGGCGTTCGACTCGACGACGGCGATGACCTTGTCGAAGTCGATCTGCAGCGTCGTCTGGCCGATCCTGTCCGCGGGGTTCGTCAGCGGGATGGGGCGCCGGTTCGGGGGGAGCTCCGTGCCGTAGTAGATGTCGTGCATACCCTCGAGGTCGAGGGACTGCCACTCGTTGACCTCGAGGATGATCTTGTCGGCCGTGTCGAGGTAGACGTTGTTGTTGCCGATCGAGCTCGACGGCACCGCAGTACCGTCCTCCTTGATCGCCGTGACCTCGATCACCGCGACGTTGAGGTGGCCCAGGAAGCCCTGGCGCATCCAGATGGCCGAGTGGGACAGGTGCATGTCCGAGTACTCGGAGACGCCCTTGTTGATCATTTTCCGCATGATCGGGTCGGACTGGTACGGGGCGCGGAACGAGATTCCGCCGGTCTCCGCCAGCGCTCCATCGAGCTCGGGAGCGGTCGAGGCGCCGGTGTACACGCCGATGCGGAACTCGTCGCCGTGTGCGTGGGCGGCCTTGATGCGGGTGGCGAGCGCACCGGGGACGGCCTTCGGGTAGCCCGCACCGGTGAACCCGGAGAAGCCGATGTTGTCGCCGTTGTGGATCAGTGCCGCGGCGTCGTCCGCCGACATGACCTTGGACCGATAAGCCTCATTGAAGATGCGAGACATGCGTCCCTTTCATCCGGGGCGCCTCGGCGCCTCCCTGCCCGGCGCGGCCGGCTTACGGCAGGTCACACTACCGATTTCACGGCACGTGCACTGACGCGGGGATGAATTCAGCACCTGCCGCGCGTGTGAAGGACCTCGCCACTCAGCGCTTCGTCGAGCAGGTCACCATGTACGAGGGATCGCGCACGACGACGCGCGTCGGGCCGACCTGCTCGCGGGCATGAGGGAGGTACGGAAGGTGGGAGTTGAACACGAGCCACAGCTCCCCTCCGGGCCGCAGCGCTCTTCCGGCATCCGCGACCATCGCGAAGGCAGCCGAAGAGTCCTTCGCGGCGCCACGGTGGAACGGCGGGTTGCACGCGACGAGGTCGAGCTCGGCCATGTCGGCCAGGA
>DAIPZP010000068.1:0-8334 GCA_036782155.1 Propionibacteriaceae bacterium | reverse complement strand
GCGCCGGTCGTCAGCGAGAAGAGCTACGCACTCCTCGACCAGAACAAGTACACGTTCCTCGTCGATCCGTCGGCGAACAAGACCGAGATCAAGATCGCGGTCGAGAAGGTGTTCAAGGTGACTGTCACGGGCGTCAACACGATCAACCGTGTTGGCAAGAAGCGTCGGACGCGCTACGGGACGGGCCGCCGCCCTGACACGAAGCGCGCCATCGTGACCGTGGCCGACGGCGACCGCATCGACCTGTTCGCTCAGGCCTGACGAGTAAGGACGAACACAAGTCATGGGTATTCGTAAGTACAAGCCGACGACACCGGGTCGTCGTGGCTCGAGCGTCGCAGACTTCGTCGAGGTGACGCGCACCACGCCGGAGAAGTCCCTGGTGTCGCCGAAGCCGAAGACCGGCGGTCGCAACAACCAGGGCCGGATCACGACCCGTCACATCGGCGGTGGCCACAAGCAGGCCTATCGCCTCGTTGACTTCAAGCGGTACGACAAGGACGGTATCCCGGCCAAGGTCGCTCAGATCGAGTACGACCCGAACCGCACCGCTCGCATCGCGCTGCTCCACTACGCGGACGGCGAGAAGCGCTACATCATCGCCCCCCAGGGCCTGGTGCAGGGCGCAACCGTCGAGGCGGGCGAGGCCGCGGACATCCGTCCGGGCAACAACCTGCCGCTGCGCAACATCCCGGTCGGTACGCAGGTGCACGCTGTCGAGCTTCGGCCCGGCGGTAGCGCCAAGCTTGGCCGCTCCGCGGGTGCCGCGATCCAGCTGGTCGCACGCGAAGGCAGGTTCGCCACACTGCGTATGCCTTCGGGCGAGATGCGCTTGGTGGACGTCCGTTGCCGGGCGACCGTCGGGACCGTCGGCAACTCCGAGCAGTCCAACATCAACTGGGGCAAGGCCGGTCGCATGCGCTGGAAGGGTGTTCGCCCGACCGTCCGCGGTGTGGCGATGAACCCGATCGACCACCCGCACGGTGGTGGCGAGGGCAAGACGTCCGGCGGTCGTCACCCGGTGAGCCCATGGGGCAAGCCCGAGGGTCGGACCCGTGACGCCAACAAGGCGTCAAGCCGCCTCATCATCCGTCGCCGCAAGTCCGGCAAGAAGCGCTGATCGGAGCTACTGAGAAATGCCACGCAGCCTGAAGAAGGGCCCCTTCATCGATGATCACCTCGCCAAGAAGGTCGAGGCTCAGAACGAGAAGGGCACGAAGAACCCCATCAAGACCTGGTCGCGACGGTCGATGATCAGCCCCGACATGATCGGTCACACGATCGCGGTGCATGACGGTCGCAAGCACATCCCGGTGTTCGTCACGGATTCGATGATCGGTCACAAGCTCGGCGAGTTCGCCCCTACGCGCACGTTCCGCGGGCACGTGAAGGACGACAAGAAGTCGCGGCGTCGGTAACGGGAAGAGGAAGCACACAATGAGCGAAACCATCCAGCGGCCGTCGCGCCGTTCGGCTCTGCTCGGGGAGCGTCCCGGCTCGTACGCGATCGCGCGTCACGTCCGCATGACCCCGATGAAGGTCCGGCGTGTCGTCGACATGGTCCGGGGCATGGACGTCGTCGACGCCCTTGCCATGCTGCAGTTCGCGCCGCAGGCTGCGAGCGAGCCGGTGTACAAGGTCGTCGCTTCGGCGGCCGCGAATGCCGAGCAGACCGCTGCACTGCGCATCGAGAACCTGTTCATCTCGCAGGCGTACGTCGATGAGGGCACCACGATGCGTCGGATCCGTCCGCGGGCCAAGGGCTCCGCGAGCCGCATCCTCAAGCGCTCCAGCCACATCACGGTCGTCGTCGAGCCCCGCGCCGAGGCCGCTGCCCCCAAGAAGGCGAAGACCGACAAGAAGCCGGCCAAGACTGACAAGGCCTCCAAGGCCTCCACGAGCAAGAAGAAGGAGGCCTGAGCAATGGGTCAGAAAGTTAACCCGATTGGCTTCCGGCTCGGCATCACGACCGACCACAAGGCCCGCTGGTACGCCGAGAAGCATTACGCGGCGTACGTAGGCGAGGACGTCAAGATCCGTAAGTACTTGCAGAAGACGCTCGAGCGCGCCGGCATCAGCTCGGTCGAGATCGAGCGTCGCAGCGAGCGGGTCACGATCTACCTGTACGCAGCGCGTCCGGGCATCGTCATCGGCCGCAATGGTTCCGAGGCGGAGCGCGTCCGCGCGCAGCTCGAGAAGCTCACCGGCAAGCAGGTGCAGCTGAACATCCTCGAGGTGAAGAACCCGGAGATCGACGCGCAGCTCGTCGCCCAGGGCGTCGCCGAGCAGCTGAGCGCCCGCGTGGCGTTCCGCCGGGCGATGCGCAAAGCGCAGCAGACCGCGATGCGTTCCGGCGCCGAGGGCATCAAGATCATGTGCTCCGGTCGACTGGGCGGCGCTGAGATGAGCCGCTCGGAGTTCTACCGCGAGGGTCGCGTCCCGCTGCACACGCTGCGCGCCGACATCGACTACGGCTTCTACGAGGCCAAGACGACGTTCGGCCGGATCGGCGTGAAGGTGTGGATCTACAAGGGCGACGTCACCGGCACGCGTGCCGAGCGCACCGCCCAGAAGGCCGCCCGTCAGGCCGCCACCGGTCGTACGCGTCCGACGCGTCGTCCGGGTCGCGAGGGCGGCTCCGGCCGTCCTGAGCGTGGTGGCCGTCGCAGGGCTGAGGATGCCGTCGCCGCTGAGGCCCCGGCCACGGAAACCGCAGGAGCCTGACATGTTGATTCCACGTCGCGTCAAGCACCGTAAGCAGCACCACCCGAACCGGAGTGGCGATGCCAAGGGGGCGACCAAGCTCGCCTTCGGCGAGTTCGGCATCCAGGCGCTCGAGTCCTCGTACCTGACGAACCGTCAGATCGAGGCTGCGCGTATCGCGATGACCCGTCACATCAAGCGTGGTGGCAAGGTCTGGATCAACGTGTACCCGGACCGACCGATCACGAAGAAGCCTGCCGAGACCCGCATGGGTTCCGGCAAGGGTTCGCCGGAGTGGTGGATCGCCAACATCAAGCCAGGCCGGGTGCTCTTCGAGCTCTCCGGCGTCGAGGAGGACGTGGCCCGTGAGGCGCTGCGCCTCGCCATCCACAAGCTGCCGTTCAAGGCGCGCTTCATCAAGCGGGAAGCAGGTGATCTGTGATGGCGAAGGCCACGACTGCCGACGATCTTCGCGGTTTGAGCCGCGCCGAGCTGGACGCCAAGGTCATTGAGCTGAAGGAGGAGCTTTTCACGCTCCGCTTCCAGCACCAGACCGGGCAGCTCGAGTCACATGGCCGACTCCGTGAGGTCCGCAAGGACATCGCGCGGATCTACACGGTCATCCAAGAGCGCGTTCTCGGGATCGTGCCTGATCCCGACGAAGGGAAGAACTGACGATGAGCACAGAAGACACCGCTCGGGCGGGCCGCAAGGTCCGTGAGGGCCTGGTCGTGTCCGACAAGATGGACAAGACCGTCGTCGTCGCTGTTGAGGACCGCGTCAAGCACTCGTTGTACGGCAAGGTCATGAGGCGCACTGAGCGGCTCAAGGTTCATGACGAGGCCAACGAGGCTGGCCTGGGCGACCGGGTACGCGTCATGGAGACCCGACCGCTGTCCGCCACGAAGCGTTGGCGGCTGGTCGAGGTCATCGAAAGAGCTAAGTAACACCACCACTCGTTCCGTCAGGCCCTGTGGGGAACCGACCGGACAACAGGAGAAGAAATGATCCAGCAAGAGTCGCGACTGAAGGTCGCTGACAACACGGGTGCCAAGGAGCTGTTGTGCATCCGCGTGCTCGGTGGCTCGAAGCGTCGCTACGCCCATATCGGCGACACCATCGTCGCGACCGTCAAGGACGCGATCCCCGGTGGCAACGTCAAGAAAGGCGAGGTCGTCAAGGCCGTGGTGGTGCGCACCGTCAAGGAGCACCGTCGCGGTGACGGCTCGTACATCAAGTTCGACGAGAACGCCGCAGTCATCCTCAAGAGCGACGGGGAGCCCCGCGGCACCCGCATCTTCGGCCCGGTGGCCCGTGAGCTTCGCGAGCGGAAGTTCATGCGGATCGTCTCGCTCGCACCTGAGGTGATCTGACATGGCGAACACACTCCACGTGAAGAAGGGTGATCGCGTCCGCGTGATCTCCGGCAGTGACAAGGGCAAGATCGGCGAGGTGCTGAGGGTCGACGTCGCCGCGGAGCGGGTCCTCGTCTCAGGCGTGAACATCGTCAAGCGTCACAAGAAGGACAGCGCGCCGCAGCCGCAGTCGGGTCAGGTCGTCAAGGGCGGGATCATCGCCTCTGAGGCGCCGATCCACGTCTCCAACGTGATGCTCGTCGTGAAGGAAGACGACAAGGACGTGACCACTCGCGTGGGCTACGTCCGCGAAGAGGTCACGAGGAAGCGTCCGGACGGCACCGAGTACACCAAGACTCGCGCGGTCCGTATCGCCCGCAAGACCGGGGAGAGGATCGAATGAGCACCACGGTCGAGGAGAAGACCACGGCCAAGGCTGAGAAGACCGTCAAGGTCCAGCCGCGGCTCAAGGAGCGCTACCGCACCGAGATCGCCAAGGCGTTGCAGGAGGAGTTCTCCTACAGCAACCCCATGCAGGTCCCGGGGCTGGTGAAGATCGTCGTGAACATGGGCGTCGGTGAGGCGGCCCGTGACTCGAAGATCATCGACAACGCCGTACGGGACCTGACCGCGATCACCGGCCAGAAGCCGCAGGTCACGAAGGCTCGCAAGTCGATCGCCCAGTTCCATCTGCGTGAGGGCATGCCGATCGGCTGCCACGTCACGCTGCGCGGCGACCGGATGTGGGAGTTCGCTGACCGGCTGATCACGCTGGCACTGCCTCGTATCCGTGACTTCCGTGGCATGTCGCCGCTGCAGTTCGACGGCAAGGGCAACTACACGTTCGGTCTCACGGAGCAGGTCATGTTCCACGAGATCGATCAGGACCGGGTCGATCGGCTCCGCGGCATGGACATCACGTTCGTGACGACGGCTAGCTCCGACGACGAGGGCCGCGCGCTGCTGCGTCACCTCGGATTCCCGTTCAAGGCCGATGCCGATGTTGCGGCGAAGGCGACGAAGAAGGGCCGACCGGCCGTCGGCAAGAAGAAGTGAGCTAGGGAGCACCCGTGGCGAAGACAGCCCTCAAGGTTAAGCAAGCACGTACGCCGAAGTTCGCGGTGCGCGGCTACACCCGTTGCACGCGGTGCGGCCGATCCCAATCGGTGTACAAGAAGTTCGGCCTGTGCCGAATCTGCGTCCGGGTCCTCGCCCACCGTGGCGAGCTGCCGGGCATCACCAAGTCCTCCTGGTGACGAGGGCCGGCGCACGCCGGTCCGACTCACCTCCTTCAAACCCGGCCCAGCGGCCGGACCCAACAGCTCCCGGACACCGTCCGGGGCCTAACGCGGTAGGTCAGCGACGTGCTGAAACCCCCGCGAGAAAGAGGCTAACCACGCCATGACGATGACTGATCCGATCGCAGACATGCTTACGCGTCTGCGGAACGCCAACCAGGCGTACCACGACCAAGCGACCATGCCCTCCTCCAAGATCAAGGTGAGGATCGCCGAGATCCTCAAGCAAGAGGGCTACATCAGCGAGTACTCCGTCCACGAGCCGACTGAGGACGAGGTGGGCAAGACGCTGACGGTGACGCTGAAGTACGGCCGCAACCGCGAGCGCTCGCTCGTAGGGATCCGCAGGATCTCGAAGCCGGGCCTTCGCGTGTACGCGAAGTCGAACCAGTTGCCGAAAGTACTGGGCGGGATGGGCGTCGCGATCATCTCGACGAGCCAGGGCCTGTTGACCGACAAAGAAGCCAACCACAAAAGCGTCGGCGGCGAAGTCATCGCCTTCGTGTGGTGACGGGAGGAATGCAGAATGTCTCGCATCGGTAGACTCCCGGTCCCTGTTCCGGCGGACGTCGAGGTCAGCCTCGACGGCCAGGACGTAGAGGTCAAGGGTCCCAAGGGCACGTTGACGCACAAGGTTCCAGCGCCCATCACGGTGGCGCGCGCAGAAGACGGCTCGATCGAGGTCAGCCGTCCTGACGACGAGCGGGTCTCGAGGTCGCTCCACGGACTCACTCGGACGCTCATCAGCAACATGGTGATCGGGGTGACCGCGGGCTACGAGAAGAAGCTCGAGATCGTCGGCGTCGGCTACCGCGTCATGCCGAAGAGCCCGACGCAGCTTGAGTTCGCGCTCGGCTTCAGCCATCCGGTCGTCGTCAATGCGCCCGAGGGCATCACGTTCGTCGTCGAGACGAACACCCGGTTCCTGGTGAAGGGGATCGACAAGCAGCAGGTTGGCGAAGTCGCGGCGAACATCCGCAAGATCCGCAAGCCCGAGCCGTACAAGGGCAAGGGTGTGCGGTACAGCGGCGAGCGTGTGCGCAGCAAGGCCGGAAAGGCAGGTAAGTGATGGCTATCTCCCTGGGGGTGCGCAAGCACCTCGCGGACAAGACGGCGGCGAAGGCTCGTCGCCAGGTGCGTGGCCGCAAGGCCATCGCCGGCACGGCCGAGCGTCCGCGCCTTGTCGTCACGCGCAGCTCGCGTCACATGGTGGCTCAGGTCATCGACGACGCGGTCGGCCACACGCTGGCTTCGGCGTCGACGCTCGAGGTCTCGCTGAGGTCCGGCGCCGGCGACAAGTCGGCGAAGGCGCGCGAGGTCGGCAAGCTCGTCGCCGAGCGTGCGAAGAAGGCTGGCGTCGACAAGGTCGTGTTCGACCGGGCTGGCAACAAGTACCAGGGCCGCGTGGCTGCTCTCGCTGAGGGCGCTCGCGAGGCCGGACTCGGTTTCTGACGGAAAGGTTTGCTACATGACTGAAGTGCAGCAGCGCCGCGGCGGTGAGCGCCGCGGTCGCGATGACCGTCGGGGCAACCAGCCGCAGGCCGAGCGCGAGAAGAGCCAGTACCTGGAACGGGTCGTGGCCATCAACCGCGTCGCCAAGGTCGTCCAGGGCGGGCGCCGGTTCAGCTTCACGGCGCTCGTCGTCGTGGGCGATGGCGACGGCACCGTGGGTGTCGGCTACGGCAAGGCCAAGGAAGTTCCCGCGGCGATCGCCAAGGGTGTCGAGGAAGCGAAGAAGCACTTCTTCCGCGTCCCTCGCATCCAGGGCACGATCCCGCACCCCGTCCAGGGCGAGAAGGCCGCTGGCGTCGTGATGCTCCGTCCGGCCTCGCCGGGTACCGGTGTCATCGCCGGCGGGTCGGCGCGTGCGGTGCTCGAGTGCGCCGGCGTGCATGACGTACTGGCCAAGTCGCTGGGCTCGTCCAACGCGATCAACGTGGTGCACGCCACGGTGGCTGCGCTGCAGAGCCTGGAGGAGCCGGAGCAGGTCGCGCGTCGTCGCGGCAAGTCGGTCGAGGATGTCACCCCGGCCGCCATCCTCAGGGCGCGTGCGGAAGGGATCCACTGAGATGGCCAAGGTGAAGGTCACCCAGACCAAGTCGGGCGTCGGCGGTAAGCCGAATCATCGCGAGACGCTCCGGACACTTGGCCTGAAGAAGATCGGGCAGAGCAAGGTCCACGAGGACCGACCCGAGGTGCGCGGCATGATCAGGGCCGTCGCTCACCTCGTGACCGTCGAGGAGGTCGACTGACATGGCGCTCAAGGTTCATCACCTGAGGCCTGCGCCGGGTGCGCACACGCCGAAGACGCGTGTCGGACGCGGTGAAGGTTCGAAGGGCAAGACAGCAGGTCGCGGTACGAAGGGTTCTGGCGCACGTCAGAACGTGCCCGCGAACTTCGAGGGCGGCCAGATGCCGATCCACATGCGGTTGCCGAAGCTCAAGGGCTTCAAGAACCCGTTCAAGGTCAGCTACCAGGTTGTCAACGTCGCTCGGCTGGCCGAGTTGTTCCCCGAGGGCGGCGACGTCCGCGTCGAAGACCTCGTCGAGAAGGGCGCGGTCCGTGACGGCCTGCTCGTCAAGGTGCTCGGCAATGGCGAGCTCTCTGTGGCGCTGCAGGTGAGCGCTCACGCGTTCTCCGCCTCGGCCAAGGACAAGATCGAGAAGGCAGGCGGCTCGGCCAACGAGCTGTGAGCCTGCACTGAATCAGGGCTGCGGCAGGTCGGTGCTCACCGGCCTGCCGAAGTCATTTACGGGGTCCGTTCCTGACTTTCCGTGAGGAGCGGGTGAGCGAGTCGGCAGTCGCCGACCGTGCTTGGTACGATTCCCCGGTTGCCGTCGGCGGACGCCGCGCGGCTGGATCATGGCGTACGCGCTGTGAGCGACGATGAAAGGGCTCGAATGCTGACGGCCTTCGCAACCGCGTTCCGAACCCCGGATCTGCGCAAGAAGCTCCTGTTCACCCTGCTCATCATCGT
>DAIPZP010000067.1:0-8387 GCA_036782155.1 Propionibacteriaceae bacterium | reverse complement strand
GGATCATCGCCGCGCCCTCGGTGATTCGGCGCAGCGCCTCGCCGAGGTTCGTCGCACCACACACGAACGGCACCGTGAACGCGTGCTTGTCGATGTGGTTGGCGTAGTCAGCGGGGGACAGCACCTCGGACTCGTCGATGTAGTCGACGCCTAGCTGCTGCAGGATCTGGGCCTCGACGAAGTGGCCGATCCGGGCCTTCGCCATCACCGGGATCGAGACCGCAGCCGTGATCGCGTCGATGAGGTCCGGGTCGCTCATCCGGGCGACGCCGCCCTGCGCGCGGATGTCGGCCGGCACCCGCTCCAGCGCCATCACGGCGATGGCGCCGGCGTCCTCAGCGATCCGCGCCTGCTCGGCGGTCACCACGTCCATGATCACCCCGCCCTTGAGCATGTCGGCCAGGCCGCGCTTCACCAAAGGGGTTCCAGTTGTCTCAGTCACATCGTTGATCGAACCAGCCATAATGGTCCAGAACCAGTGCCAGAATGCCTGGAAATCACTAGGCCATTCGCGGTCGTCGGGCAGCGCTCGCCGATGTGCGGTCGCGCCCGTCACGGTCGCTGAGCCAACGAGACGATCAGGTCACCCGGCGATCTCGAAGCTCCCGTAGCCGCAGGGCTCGACGTCGGTGACCTCGACCCGCTCGACCGTCGCCCACCGCGGCCCGCGGCGACACCAGTCCACGAACCCGACCACGGCCTTTGCGGTCCCTTCTGCATGGCACCGCACCGTTCCGTCGGGCTCGTTGCGTACCCAGCCCACGACGCCCAACCGCTCGGCCTCCGCGCTCGCGTGCCAGCGGAATGCCACGCCCTGGACCACCCCGGCCACGACGATCTCCACTGATCGCTCCACCCTCATATCCTGCTCCCTGCCTCTCGGTGGGGCGATAAGCCACAATGGTCTAAAGACAGGGCCTGGACGCATGCCCTCTACTGGTCCATCGAGAGGTTCGCGATGAGGACTGCAGGCGATGTCACCCTGGCGTTGGTCATCGACCGCACCGATCCTCGGCCCTTGCCTCGCCAGCTCGCTGACGAGCTCCGCACAGCGATCGGCAGCGGCCTCGTTATCGCCGGCGAGCCGGTACCCGCGAGCCGAGCCCTCGCCCAGCGTCTCGGCGTCAGCCGCGGGACGGTCGTGGCCGCCTACGACCAGCTGCTCGCCGAGGGTTACCTCCTCGGCCGCGTCGGCCACGGGACCGTCGTGAACCCGGCGCTGCGCGAGGTGCATCCGCCGAGCACCTCTCGCGGGCCCGCAGAGCAGACCGCACCCACCCGAGCACGCGTCGTCGACCTGCGGCCCGGGCAGCCGTGGACGGCCGATGTCGTGAACGCCGGCTGGCGGGCGGCCTGGCGGCGGGCGGCTGCTCGCCCGCTTGCCCCGCTCCCCGTGGCCGGACTGCCTGAGCTGCGCACCGAGATCGCGGACCACCTCCGACGGATGAGGGGCGTACGCCGGGCAGCCGATCACGTACTCGTCACCGCCGGCGCTCGCGACGGGCTCGGACTTCTCCTGGCGATGCTGGGGACGGGCCGTACGGTCGGCGTCGAGGACCCGGGCTATCCCTCGCTGCGGCGCGTACCTCCCCGGCTCGGGTCGTCGGTGATGCCGCTGCCGACCGACGACGCCGGCCTGGTGTGCGACGACCTGCCGACCGGTTCGGACGCGCCTCACGTCGTGGTCGTGACGCCGAGCCATCAGTATCCGCTGGGCGGTTCGCTCCCCGTGGCCCGCCGGCAGGCGCTGCTGGACTGGGCGCGCCGCGAGCACGTCGTGATCGTGGAGGACGACTACGACTCCGAGCTCCGCTACACCTCCGCGCCGCTGCCCGCGCTGGCCGCTCTTGACGACCCCGATGACGGCTGCGTGGTCACGCTCGGTACGTTCGCCAAGACCCTCGGCCCCGGCCTCGGGGTTGGTTTCCTCCTGGCGCCCGACCGGCTCGTCGACGAGCTGCGCCGCACCCGTTCCGATCTCGGCCAACCCGTCTCGCAGGTCGCGCAGTGGGCGATGGCCGACTACCTCGCCAGCGGCGAGCTGAGACGCCACACCCAACGGATGCGCCGTGAGTACCGACGGCGCCGCGCGCTGGTCCTCCAGCTGCTCGGCGATCTCCCCGAGGCGCGCGTGAAGGCGATGGACGGTGGCCTGCACGCGGTTCTGGAGTCCGAGATCCCCGAGTCGAAACTGATCTCGCGGATCCGCCAGGGAGGCGTTGTCGTGGCCGGACTCGCCGACTACTGGTCGCGGCCATCGCCTGGCGCCGGGGGGATCGTCCTGGGGTACGGAGGCGTCCCGGTCGACGAGCTCCGGACCGGCCTCGTGGCTATCGCGGAGGCAACTCGAGACCCTGGTGGAGCATCGATCGGAACGCGTCCCGGCACCCCTTGAGAAAGGTCCGGTTAACCCTGGGGTTCAGAATGGTTGTGTCGGACTGGCAGAGTGAGCACGTACGCGACCACCCAGGAGGCAAGCTTGCGAGCGCCGACCAGCACGTACCGGCTCCAGATCACCGAGGACTTCGACCTGCTCGAAGCCGCCAAGACGCTGCGCTACCTGCGCGATCTCGGCGTGGACTGGGTCTACCTGTCTCCAGTGCTCGCTGCGGAGACAGGGTCCGATCACGGGTACGACGTCTCGAGCCATGCGTCCGTCGATCCGTCGCGCGGCCGCGGCGCCGGCCTCGCCGCGCTGTCGGCCGAGGCTCGCCGTCTCGGCATGGGTGTGCTGGTCGACATCGTCCCTAACCACGTCGGTGTTGCCCGTCCCTGGGAGAACCCCTGGTGGTGGCACGTCCTGACCCACGGACCAGCATCGCAGTACGCGTCCGCGTTCGACATCGACTGGGATTTCGGTGGCGGCAAGCTCATGGTGCCGGTCGTCGCGGACGGGGACCTGGACGAGAACGGGAACCTCGCCGAGCTGCGCATGCTCGGCGGCGAGCTCCACTACCGTGCCAACCGCTTCCCCCTCGCGCTGGGCACGGCCGACGGTTCGGAGACCGAGGACCCCAACGCCGTACTCCGCCGCCAGCACTACGCGCTGGTGAGCTGGCGTGACGCCGACCGAGACCTCAACTACCGGCGCTTCTTCGCCATCTCGACGCTCGCGGCGCTCCGCGTCGAGGACCCGCAGTGGTTCGACGCCTCCCACACCGAGATCGCGCGCTGGTTCGACGAGGGCCTCGTCGACGGGCTGCGGATCGACCATCCCGACGGACTGCGCGACCCCGCCGGCTACCTCGCGAGGCTCGCGGAGCTCACGAAGGACTCGTACGTCGTCGTGGAGAAGATCCTCGCTCACGGCGAGGAGCTGCCGCAGCGTTGGGCCACCGCGGGCACGACCGGGTACGACGCCCTCGCGCTCGTGGACCGGCTGTTCGTCGACCCCGCCGGTGAGGTGCCCCTGACGGCCCTCGACGACGAGCTGCGCGGCTACCCGATGGACTGGCACGAGCTCACCCACGACACGAAGCGCGCCGTGGCCGACGGCATCCTCAACGCCGAGACCGCCCGGATCGCACGCGACGCGGGCCGCGAGTTGGTCACTCATGTCGAGCACGACGTCCTTGTCGACGCGGTGGCCGAGCTTCTCGCGTGCTTCCCGGTCTACCGCTCCTACCTCCCCGACGGCCGCGACTACCTCGAAGCCGCATTCGAGGAAGCCACTGAGCGCCGCCCCGAGCTGTCGGTGGCGTTGAAGAAGCTCGCGGTTGTGCTCACCGACGGCACGACGGACGCGGCGGCACGGTTCCAGCAGACCAGCGGCATGGTCATGGCGAAGGGCGTCGAGGACTGCGGCTTCTACCGTTGGGGCCGGCTCACCAGCCTCACCGAGGTCGGCGGGGATCCGGCGATCTTCGCGCTGACGCCCGAGCAGGTCTACCAGCAGCTCACGACGCGCCAGGCGCTGTGGCCCCATGCCCTCTCGACGCGGACCACGCACGACACGAAGCGCGGCGAGGATGTGCGGGCTCGGATCTCCGTCCTGTCCGAGGTGCCCGAGCTCTGGGCACACGCGGTGCGACGGCTTCAGGAGCTCGCGCCGATGCCCGACGCGGAGTTCGCGAACATCGTCTGGCAGGCGGCCGTCGGTGCCTGGCCGATCAGCGCCGACCGGCTCCATGCGTTCGCCGAGAAAGCCATGCGCGAAGCGGGCCTCCACACGACGTGGACGGCCGTCTCCGAGGAGTACGAGGGAAATGTCCACGCGGCGATCGATGCGCTGTACGCGGACGAGCGTGTACGGGCTGTGCTGGACGAGGTGCTCGCCGCCGTCGTCGATGCCGGCTGGAGCAACTCACTGTCCGAGGCCGCGGTCACGCTGACCATGCCTGGCGTGCCCGATATCTACCAGGGCAGCGAACTCTGGCAGCTCAGCCTTGTCGACCCTGACAACCGGCGGCCTGTCGACTTCCCCGCGCTCGAGACGATGCTGGGCAACACCGAAGTGGCGCGGCTCGTCGGTGGCGTCGACGACCCCGGGTTCGCGAAGCAGAAGCTGGTCCGCGAAGCCTTGCGCCTGCGACGCGATCAACCGGAGCTGTTCCGTGCGTTCGCGCAGGTGGGCACTACAGGAGCAGCAGCCGAGCACATCATCGCCTTCGACACGGGCGGGGTCGTCACCGCGGCGACCCGGCTGCCGGTCGGGCTCACCGCGAAGGGCGGCTGGGGCGACACCACGATCAACCTCCCGCTCGGCAGCTACCGGGACGCGATCAGCGGGACGGTGTTCCACGCGGACGGCACGGCGGTGCGGGCGGACGAGGTGTTTGCTGCCGGACCGGTGGCACTGCTCGTGGCGCTACCGGCACCCGCCGGGATCCGTACGCCCTTCGACGTCTGGGCGCCGGGCCATAAGTCCGTGACCCTGGTCGTACGTCCCGTCGGCGACCCGGTAGCTGAGCGTCAGATCGAGTTGCGCCACGCACCCGATGGATGGTGGACCCCGCCGACGCTGCTGCCGAAGCGCGAGTACGACTACGGCTACCTCATCGACGACGCCGACAACGTGCTCCCCGACCCGCGATCGAGGCGCCAGCCCGACGGGGTGCACGGGATGTCCCGTACCGTCGACCCCTCCTCGTACCGCTGGCACGACGCCACGTGGACCGGGAGGCAGTTCGCCGGATCGATCGTGTACGAGCTGCACGTCGGTACGTTCACGCCCGAGGGCACGCTCGACGCCGCCATCGCCCACCTCGACCACATCGGCTCGCTCGGTGCCCGCTTCGTCGAGCTGATGCCTGTCAACGCGATGAACGGCATCTGGAACTGGGGCTACGACGGCGTGCTGTGGTACGCGGTCCACGAGCCGTACGGAGGGCCCGAGGCGTACCGGCGGTTCGTCGACGCATGCCACACGCGTGGACTCGGGGTGATCCAGGACGTGGTCTACAACCACCTCGGCGCCTCGGGGAACTACCTGCCCCGCTTCGGCCCGTACCTCACAGAGGGCGGGATCTGGGGTGCGGTCATCGACGTAGAGAAGCACGAGCAGCCGCGCCGGTACGTGATCGACAACGCGCTCATGTGGTTCCGCGAGTTCCACATCGACGCGCTGCGCCTCGACGCGATCCACGCGCTGGTCGACTCGTCGGAGATCCACGTGCTCGAGGAGCTCTCGACCGAGGTGTCGGCGCTGTCCGCCCACCTCGGACGGCCGCTGACGCTGATCGCCGAGTCCGACCTCAACGACGCGGAGCTCGTGCTGCCGCGAGAGGCCGGCGGGTCAGGACTCGACGCGCAGTGGAACGACGACTTCCACCACGCGCTGCACGTCGCGCTGACCGGCGACACGTCCGGCTACTACGCCGATTTCGCGCCGCTGCGCTCCCTCGCCAAGGTCTTCGAGAAGGGGTTCTTCCACGACGGGACATGGTCGTCGTTCCGCGGCCGTGACCACGGACGGCCAGTCCCGACAGAGCGGTTCCCGGCGTGGCGACTGCTCGCGTACACCCAGAACCACGATCAGATCGGCAATCGGGCGCGCGGTGACCGGCTGCCCGAGTCGCTCGATGACGACCAGCTGCTGCTCGGGGCGATGCTGATGCTCGGCAGCCCGTACACGCCGATGATCTTCTCCGGCGAGGAGTGGGCCGCCTCGACCCCGTTCCCGTACTTCTCGTCGCACCCGGAGCCCGAGCTGGCGCAAGCGGTGACCGAAGGGCGGGTACGGGAGTTCGCGCGGCTGGGCTGGGACCCGGACGAGGTCGCCGACCCCCAGGACCCGGCCACGTACCGGTCGGCCATCCTGCGCTGGGACGAGCTCGAGACGGGCAGGCACGCGGTCGTTCTCGCCGGCTATCGGGAGCTCGCGCGGCTTCGCCACCAGCTGCAGGAGCTCACGAACCCGGACCTGCGACGCGTGCACTGCACGGTCGACGAGGACGCTCGGTGGATCACCGTCGAGCGCGGCGACGTACTGCTGGCGGCGAACCTCGGCGACGGCGCCGCGACGATCGCCCTCACCATGGACGCGTACGAGGTCGTCTGGCAGACCCCGACGCCGGTGAGCCTGGACGATGAGCGGCTGGATCTGCCGAGGCATGCGGGAGCCGTACTGGTCCGGCGTTGAGCAGCGGGGCAAGATCGGTCCATGAGCGACACGCGTGAGACCGACCTGCTGGGCCACGTTCCCGACGGGTTGTACATCGGGGGCCAGTGGCGCCCTGCGACGGGTGGCCGCACGTTCGCGGTGACCGACCCGTCGACCGGCGAGACGGTCAAGGAGATCGCCGATGCGAGCGTCGAGGACGGCGTCGCAGCGTTGGACGCTGCGAGCGAGGCGTTCCCGTCCTGGTCGACCACGCCGGCCCGTCACCGCGCCGAGATCCTGCGCCGCGCGTTCGACCTGCTCACCGAGCGCAAGGACGACTTCGCGCTGCTCATGACGATCGAGATGGGCAAGCCCCTCAAGGAGTCGGCGGGCGAGGTCACGTACGGCGGGGAGTTCCTGCGCTGGTTCAGCGAGGAAGCCGCCCATGTGCAAGGCCGCTACGGCGCCAACCCGGAAGGTACGGGCCGGATGATCGTCACGCAGCACCCGGTCGGTCCCTGTTACCTCATCACCCCCTGGAACTTCCCGCTCGCGATGGCGACACGCAAGATCGCGCCGGCGCTGGCCGCCGGATGCACGGTCGTCGTGAAGCCCGCCTCGCAGACGCCGCTGACCACCAGCCTGTTCGTGCAGCTGCTCGAGGACGCCGGCGTGCCGGCCGGGGTCGTGAACGTCATCAACACTTCGACGTCCGGGCCCGTCTCGGAGGCGATCATCTCCGACCCTCGGCTGCGAAAGCTCTCGTTCACCGGCTCGACCTCGGTGGGGCAGAAGCTCCTCGAGCAAGCGGCGACCGGCGTACTGTGTACGTCGATGGAGCTCGGCGGGAACGCGCCGTTCATCGTGTTCGAGGACGCCGACCTGGACAAGGCCGTCGAGGGCGCGCTGGCCGCGAAGTTCCGCAACATCGGCGAGGCGTGCACCGCGGCCAACCGGTTCATCGTGCACTCCTCGATCGCTGAGGAGTTCGCGCGGCGCATCACCGATCGGGTGCGGGACTTCCACACGGGCCGCGGCACCGAGGCGGGCGTGACGGTCGGGCCGCTGATCGACGAGCGTGCCGTGGAGAAGGTGAGCGAGCTGGTGCGCGACGCGGTCGCCAACGGCGCGACGCTGCGCATCGGGGGAGCGGTTCTCGAGCGGCCCGGGACGTTCTTCGCCGCGACGGTGCTCAGCGATGTACGGCCGGGCAGCCAGATCCTGCGCGAGGAGATCTTCGGGCCGGTGGTCGCGATCGTCTCGTTCACCGAGGAGGACGACGCCGTACGCCTGGCGAACGACACGGAGTTCGGCCTCATCTCGTACGTCTACACGCAGAACCTCGCCCGTGGCAAGCGCATGATCGAGCGGCTGGAGACCGGGATGCTGGGCCTCAACGTCGGCGTCGTGTCCAACCCAGCTGCGCCGTTCGGCGGCTGGAAGCTTTCGGGGCTCGGCCGCGAAGGTGGGGCGGAGGGCATCCACGAGTACCTGCAGACCAAGTACACGCTGACGCCGGATCCGTTTGCCTGATCAGGCGGTGAGCAGCATCACCAGCTGTGCGGGGGCGGCACCGGTGTACATGGCCTCGACCACGTACGTCCCGGCCTTGAGCGTGGTCGGTACGACCTTGCAGGTCGCCTGCGAGCGGTGACGGTCCCACGTGGTCTGCCACGTGGCGGCCGCCCCGAGAGCAAGCGACTGCGTACCGGTCGGCGCCCACTGCGCGCAGTCCGCCGTCGACCAGACCTCGTCGGTGCCGGAGACGATCTTCATCGTGAAGCGAGTGTCGAACGTGAACGTGCAGGCCGCGGTCCCTGAGTTGGTGACCGTGACGGTGAGGGCA
>DAIPZP010000066.1:0-8432 GCA_036782155.1 Propionibacteriaceae bacterium | reverse complement strand
TGGGGTCGGGTGACGACAACGACCACGCCCCCTGTCACGGTGAGCACGTGGTAGTCGTCGAGCATTGATCCGGCGAGCCGGGCCGCCTGCCTCAGGTCCTCCGTGACGCGGTGGAGCATGGGTCCGGTGGCCGGGGTCATGCCGAAACCGGCCAGGCTGAGCGCCGAGGCTGACTCCCAGACGTCGAGGGCGACCAATGAGTCACCGACCCGCTGCCGAAGAGCCTCGACGGTGCCGTCGAGCGCGGCGGCGGCCACGTCAGTACTCCCTGCTCGTCGCGGCGAGCGCGGCGTTGAGCTGCGGGACCGCGGTCGTCAGCAGGGCGTCGACCACCACGAGGTCGAGGTCGACCGTGATGCAGGCACCGAGGTCTCGGTTCGTATGGAGCAGGACCGCGAGGCGCCGGTCGGCGAGACCGACCAAGGAGTACGACGCGGCGTCGGGCAGGTCCGCGTGCGGGAGCGTCGCCCGCACCTCGCGGGTCGCGCCGTGCCACAGGGACGCATGCTCCGGCGTGACCTGGCCGCGGCTCGCGAGTTCCAGCCCCGTCGAGGCGTGCCACACGACGAGGTCGACCAGTCCGTCGCCGACGGTGGAGGCGGCGGAGTCGAGGGCGGCCTCGAGTGCCGCGAGATCGATGTCGGTGCGGCGCTGTACCTGCTCGTGCACGTGGCGCCTTCGCCGGTGGCGGCGGGTCAGGCTCGCGAAACCTCGCCCGTGGCGAGCGCGTACCTCTGCCGGGCTGTCGGCTGGCAGACCGGCGTGAACGGGTGGGATGTACGGGCGGTCGGGGTGCGTACCAGCGAGCTGTACGGCGTCTTCCGACGCCTCCGTCGGCCAGTCACCGGTCGCGAACCAGGCCCGGCGCTCGTCGATCCACGAGACGTGCGCCACGTCAGCGACCCGTACGGGCACGGGATCGGGGACCACGTCGATCGCCGGTGCGGTAATCGGCTCCGGCGCGCGGATGGCCTCGACCGCGGGCTCGGGCGCTGCAGCGACCTCGGCCACGGGCTCGTCCGGCGTGGGTACGGACTGGGCGCTGTTCTCATCCTTGGCGCGACGCGGGCGCGCGAGGGTGCGGCTGTCGATGAAGGACCAGCGGGGGAACGCCCGTCGATCCCTGAACAGCGCCATCCGTCGCGTACCTTTCCGTGAGCCGCTATCCCCAGCGGCAGTTCACTGTAGGTCCAGGTTCAGCCGCCGTCGCGCTCCGTGACAATCGTCTCACCGGGTCGTGGGTCATCGGCGGAGACGGACACCACGGCTGTGGGTGTCAGGGGGATGTACGAGTGGAGAAGACGGGACTCGAACCCGCAACCCCCGCCTTGCAAAGGCGGTGCGCTACCAATTGCGCTACTTCCCCGGGCTCGCACGCAGCGAGCAGGAGAAGCATACTTGGCGGCCGACGGCCACGCCTCCTGGCGCGACTCGTCCCTCAACGAGGTGTCGCCCCCTCCCTAGTCGAGGGGTCGGTTCGTGACGCGACACGCCGGACCGGCCGGGCGTGTTGTGGCCTCTCGACGAGTGATGCGACCGACGTGGCGGACCCTGGCTGAACCCCCGTTCGCTGGAGCCCGTACAGCGTCACCGCCTACCCTGGACGTCATGTGGTCCAAGCGGCAGACCGTTGACTACGCGTTGCAGCGCCGGCATGCGCTGGAGCGGCTGCGCAGTCGTGTCCGTACGTTGCGGCGTGAGGATGTCTGCGACGCCGACCCGATGCTGATCCGGGCGGCGTTCCATCACGGGGATCTCAGCACCGTCCGCTGCCCGGTCGGGAACTGCGGCCGGCTGGTCACGCTGAACTACACGTTCGGTGAGCAGCTCGGCCAGTACAGCGGTCGCATCAAGTCTGCGGCCGAGCTCGAAGAGATGGAGAATGAGTTCGGCGAGTTCCGCGTCTGTGTCGTCGAGGTGTGCACAGAGTGCGGCTGGAACCACATGATCACCTCCTATCTGCTCGGGGACGGCGTGAAGCGACGTCCACCCCGTAGGCAGAGAACCGTTGAGGACATTTATGGCTGATCGCACGACCGGGGCCCGTCGCGGCGCCACCGACCCCGCCCGCGCGGCGTCGACACCTGACGCCAGAACCGCCAAGGGCGGCAAGGATGTGAAGCCTCCGAAGCCCCGATGGCAACGCCGACTGTTGGCGACGCTCAAGGTCCTGGCGATCGGCGTCTTGGTTGTCGCCCTGCTCGGCATCGGCGTGGTCGCCGTCGCCTACCAGCGCACCAACTTCCCCGATCCCAACGCCGCCTTCATGACGAACAAGTCGAACGTCTACTACAACGACGGCACGACGGTCCTCGGCTCCTTCGCCGAGCAGAACCGCACCTCGATCGCGTACTCCGAGATGCCGCAGTCGATCAAAGACGCCGTCGTCGCGGCCGAGAACCGCAGTTTCTGGACCGACAAGGGGATATCCCCGACCGGGATCGTGCGCTCGCTGTACGAGATCGCGCGCGGCCGCAACCTGCAGGGCGCCTCGACGATCACCCAGCAGTACATCAAGATCCTCTACCTGACCAGTGATCAGACCGCGACCCGCAAGTTCACCGAGGTGCTGCTGGCGGTCAAGATGGGCCGCTCCATGCCCAAGGAGCAGATCCTCGGGGGCTACCTCAACACGATCTACTTCGGCCGCGGCGCGTACGGGATCCAGGCCGCGTCGCGGGCGTACTTCAATGTCGACGCGAAGGATCTCACCCTCCAGCAGTCGGCCGCGCTGGGCGCGATCCTCAACAACCCCAGCCTGTACGACCCGTCTGACGGCGACAAGAACGTGGCGCGGCTGACGGCTCGGTACGCGTACGTGCTCGACGGCATGGTCCAGATGAAGACGATCACGCAGGCAGAGGCCGATGCGGCATCCGCGCTGCCGGTCTTCCCCGACGTGCCGAAGAGCTCCCGCTACGGGGGCCCGAAGGGCTTCCTGCTGAAGATGGTCGAGGCCGAGCTCACGGCCGACGGCTTCGACGCGGCGACGATCTCCGGCGGAGGGCTGCAGGTCACGACGACGTTCGACGAGAAGGCGCAGGCGGCTGCGGTCGCTTCGGCCCAGAAGTACACCCAGGCCGCCGCGACCGGTGCCAAGGCCAAGCAGGATCCCGCCCAGCTGCACGCGGCGATCGCGTCGGTGGCGGTCGGTACGGGCGAGGTGCTCGCCCTGTACGGCGGACCTGACTACGTGGCCAACTCCCGCAACTGGGGCACCACGGACAGGCCGGCGGCCTCGACGTTCAAGGCGTACGCGGTGATCGCCGGGCTGCGCAACGGCTTCAGCCTGCGCTCGACCTTCAACGGCAACACGTTCACCCCGAAGGGCGACACGTCGACGATCCGCAACGAGTTCAACACCCAGTACGGGACGGTGTCGCTCGTCAAGGCGACGGCGGACTCGATCAACACGGCGTTCGTCGACCTCACGCAGCAGATCCCGAACGGCCCGGCGCAGATCATCAAGGCAGCCAACGATGCGGGCGTCCCCAGTGCTGCCGGCTGGGACGCGAACAACCGCATCCCGCTCGGTACGGCTGAAGTGAGCCCACTCGACCAGGCGACCGGCTACGCGACGATCGCCAACGGCGGGACGTACGTGCCGACGCATGTCGTCAAGGAGGTCAAAGACTCCACCGGCAAGGTGATCTTCACCGCCCAGCCCGCGTCGCAGCCGAACATCGACCCGAACGTCGCCAAGGACACCACGTTCGCGCTGGAGAACGTCGTCAACGAGGGCACCGGCGCCAAGGTGTCGAGCCTCGGACGGCAGATCGCCGGCAAGACCGGTACCGCGGACGTCAACGGCCACATCGTCTCCAGCTGGTTCATCGGCTACACGAAGCAGATCTCGACAGCCGTCATGTTCGTCGCCGGAGACGGCGGCAACGCCAGCCTCGACCCCTACGCGAGGCAGGGTGACTCGGCGTTCTTCGGCGGGACGTACCCCGCGCTCACCTGGCTCGACTACATGAAGGTCGCCACGAACGGACAGCCGAAGCTGACGTTCGACCCGCCGGTGTACGTGAACGCGAGCGCCACGCCGACGCCTGCGGCGTCAGCCTCGACCGCGCCCGCCTCGACGGCGCCTCCCTCGACCGCCCCGGCATCGTCGTCTCATCCGTCCAGCAGCCAGACGAGTAAAGCGACGGGCAAGCCCTCGTCGTCCACGAGCGGTGTACCGTCAGGGCCGCCCAGTTAGCGCGGCTGTACGGAGCGGAGACAGGCTGAACCCGTAGCATGGCGGCGTGACCGCGCCGACCGTGACCGTGCCCGCAGGGCCGCCCGCTGAAGGCGGTTCGTGGTCCGGGATCATGCTGCGGCGCCTCGGCGGCCCGCTGGGCCGTCACGCGGGGTCGCGGCTCGTACTCGGTCCGGCCGTGGTGCTGCTCCTGGCGACGATGTCCTGGCTGCTCCTCATGGCGCACCAGACCTCGTGCCGCCAGACGGACCCGAACACGTCGGTCAACGCGATCGCCCGCCTGTGCTACACGGACATCCCCGTCCTGTACCAGGCCCGTGGCCTCAGCGAGGGCAAGGTCGTGTACGTCACGGCGCAGTGGGAGTACCCCGTACTCACAGGGGGTTTCGTCGACGTCGCCCGCCGCATCACGGACGTCCTGGGCGTGACGGCTGCCCCCGGCCTGTCCGCGCAGCAGGTCCTCACCAACGCCGACATCTTCTACTCGGTCTGCGCTTTCATGCTGTTCGCCTGCTTCCTGGCGCTCGTGGTGCTGCAACGTCACATGGGCGGCAAACGCTGGTGGGCGACGGCGCTCATGGTCGCGGTCGCGCCGGTCGTGATGGCCGAGGGCCTCATCAACTGGGATCTCTTCGCGGTGGTGCTGACGGCCGCGGCGCTGTTCGCGTGGGGGAGGAAACGCCCGTACGTGGCGGGCATCTTCTACGGCCTCGCCATCGCGGCGAAGCTCTACCCGCTGTTCATCCTGGGACCCTTGCTGCTGCTCTGTCTGCGGTCGCGGCGCCTCAACGCGTTCGGCAAGCTGCTGGCGACCGCCGTGGTCACGTGGATTGCCGTGAACGCGCCGGTGTTCTTCGCGTCGCCCTCGGGGTGGATGTACTTCTGGCAGTTCAACCTCGACCGCGGCGCCGATCTGGGGTCGATCTGGTACGTGATGTCGCTGGCCGGCATCGGAGTGCCCAACCCCGGGATGTGGTCGCTCATCCTCATGATGCTCGGCTGTCTCGGCATCGGGGCGCTCATCTTCCTCGCCCCGCGCCGACCACGCGTCGGCCAGGTGGCGTTCCTCATCGTCGCGCTGTTCCTCATCGTCAACAAGGTGTACTCGCCGCAGTACGCGCTGTGGGTGCTGCCGCTGCTCGCGCTGGCTCGGCCGACGTGGCGCGAGTGGGCCATCTTCAACGTCGCGGAGATCGCGTACTACCTCGCGATCTGGGGCCACCTCGCAGGCACCCTGCACCCGGGAGACGGCGGACCCGATCGCGTGTACTGGCTGGCGGTGTTCCTCCGCATCGGCGTGAGCCTGTGGCTCATGATCGTCGTGGCCAACGACATGATGAACCCCGGTGAGGACGTGGTCCGCGAGGACGGCGTGGACGACCCGATCGGTGGTCCGCTCGACGGAGCCCCCGAGGCGTGGAGCCTGCGGCTGGTCGCGGCCGGAGCGGATCCGTCACCGTCACCCGTAGTGGCGCCGCCGACGGGCAGCGTTGTGTACGGCCCGGTCGATGCTCTCGTCGACCGCCCGGCACCCAGCCCTCGTCGGGCCCTGCCGGACGAACCGGGTCCGGACCTTGACGGGCATGAACAGTCGCAGTGAGCCACGTACGTAGCGGCGGCGACGAGCCACGTCTCGTCGTCCAGGCATGGATGGGGAGCCGGGTTCTTCTGGCCCTGATCTTCGTGTGGACGCTGTGGTCGACCCGAACGTCGTGGCGCGACGCGGCCGGCAACTGGGACGTCGCGCACTTCCTGCGCATCGCGCGGGACGGGTACGCGGTCACCAACGAGGCGGCGTTCTTCCCCGGCTTGCCGCTGCTGCTGCGGGCGGCCGGAGCTGTCGGCCTGGACATGACGGCCGCCGGCATCGTCATCTCCGTGATCGGTTCGGCGTTCGCGGCATGGGCGGTGTGGCGACTCGGCGGACCTCGGGTCGGCGTGGTCGCGGCCGCCCTGTGGCTGTTCGCGCCGACAGCGGTGTTCACCGTCGTCCCGTACACGGAGAGCCTGTTCGCGGCGTTCGCGTTCTGGGCGTGGGTACGGGCTCGCGAGGGCCGCTGGATGTGGGCCGCGCTGCTGGCGGCGGGCGCGTGCTCGGTGCGGGTGTCAGGGGTGTTCCTCCTTGTGGCGCTGGGAGTGCTGGCGCTCACGGGGCGGTACGAGGGCGACCGGCGCTGGCCGGCGCGGCTGAGGTCGACCGCGTGGCTGCTCGTCCCGGCAGCCGTCCCGCTCGCGTACGCCACGTACCTGCGGATCACCAAGGGGTCGTGGCTCGCCTGGTACAACGCGCAGGCCGACGGCTGGGGTCGCGGTCTGACGTGGCCGTGGGACTCGTTCGCCCACACGCTGCGCACGATCGTGCCCGGCGCGTACGCGGATCACCCGGGCTGGGCCTGGGTCTTCCGTGGCGAGGTCGTCGCTGTCGCGGTCGGCATCGTCGTGACTGTCGCCTGCCTGGTGCTCAAGCGCTGGGCCGAGGCGACCTGGGTGGGCATCCAGGTGCTCGCGTTCACGACCTCGTACTGGTTCATGAGCGTCAACCGTGCCGTTCTCCTCTGGTTCCCGCTGTGGCTGATGCTCGGGTCGTTCGCGACCCGCCCCGGCCGAAACCGCAAGGCACGCATCGTCGTGACGGTCGCGGGCGCGATCATCAGCGTCCTGCTGCTGATCTGGTGGGCGGCCCGCTTCTTCACGGGGCAGTGGGCGAGCTGAGGAGCTCGGCTAGCTGTACTGCCACTCCCCACGCCGCAGCACGCGGGTGACGCTCCAGTGCTCGTCGAGGACGACCGCGTCGGCGCGACCGCCCACGACGAGGTCGCCGGCGTCGAGGCCGAGCCAGCGGGCGGGCTGGATGGTGGCTGCGCGTACGGCGACGAGAGGGTCCACTCCGTACGCGACGGCGTTGGAGAGCGCCTTCGAGAGCGTCAGCGTCGAGCCGGCGATGGTCTCCGTACCGGCGATCCGGGCGACGCCACCGCGAACCTCGACGGCGAGTCTCCCGAGGATGTAGTCGCCGTCGGCAGCGCCCGCTGCCGCCATCGCGTCGGTGACGAAGATGACCCGCTCGGGGTTGGTGTTGGCGATGTAGGTCACGAGGGACGGGTGGAGGTGCGTGCCGTCCACGATGAGCTCGAGCGTCGCGGTCGGATCCGCCAGCAGGGCGACGATCGGTCCGGGTCGGCGGTGGTGGATCGGTCGCATCGCGTTGAACAGGTGGGTCCCGCCGGACGCGCCGGCGATGAGGGCGGCGATCGTGGTCTCGTAGTCGGCGTTCGTGTGCCCGATGGCCGCGATCACGCCGCGGTCCGCCAGCCGGCGACAGGCCTCGAGCCCGCCCGGACGCTCGACCGCGAGCGTGACCATCTTCACCGGCCCGGCGTCGAGCAGCCTCTCGATGGCCGACCACTCGGGGTCACGCAGCAGCGGTACGGGATGGGCGCCGTGGAACTCCTCGGCCAGCCACGGTCCCTCGAGGTGGATGCCGGCGAGCTCGCCCGCCTCGACGTACGGAGCAAGCATGCGGACCTGCGCCTCGAGGTCGTCGTACGACTCGGTGACGAGGCTCGCGATCTGCGTCGTCGTGCCCGTCCGGCGGTGCGCCATGATCGCGGTCTCCGGGTCGGTGGAGAAGGACGCCGTTCCGCCTCCGTGGCTGTGTACGTCGACGAGCCCGGGAGCCAGCGTGCCGACCTCGAGGTCGGCTGTCCCGGACGTCCAGGGACCCACCTCGACGACCCGGTCGCCCTCCGTGCGGAGCAACCCCGGCTCGTACACGTCGCTCGCGGTCACCAGTCGGTCAGCGCGGATGAGCATCATGACTCCTTGTTCGGTTGTTCCGCCGGTGCCGGCGGCACGTTGCGCAGGGTGACCTCAGACGGGCGCACGCGCCGACCCAGCGGCCGTTCGATGTGCCGGGCCCACATGGCCACGGTGGCCACGTACAACGCCGACACGGACTGGTCGAGGTAGGTCTGACCGAGCATCGAGAGCAGGGGCCAGCTGAGGGCCACAACGAGTGTCCACATCGCGACGATGCGTGGGGCACCTCGCAGCGGCTGCTTGGCGGTACGCCGCAGCCGGTCGATCGCCCACCTGGCCAGACCGATCCCGGCCAGCGTCATGAGGACGAACATGCCGATCCCGTACTGGCTCCCGATCTCGACGATGGCGTTGTTCGGAGTGACGACGCCGTGGGTGAAGTACGGGGTCGAGTGCGTGGTCATCGCGT
>DAIPZP010000065.1:6416-8514 GCA_036782155.1 Propionibacteriaceae bacterium | reverse complement strand
GGTGCTCGGGTTCGCCAGGCCCACGTCCGGCTCGGTCAGCGTGCTCGGCCACGACGTCGGGTCGTCCAGCGACACCGACCTCGCCCGACTCCGTCGCCGGATCGGCTTCCTGCCCGATGTGCCGGGCTTCTACCCGTGGATGTCCGCGCGCGATGTGCTGCGGTTCGCCGCCTCACTCGTCGGCATCAAGGGCACCACGCTCACGAAACGTACCGAGAGCCTGCTCGAGCTGGCCGGCCTCAGCGACGTACGCCAGCGGGTCGGCGGCTACAGCCGCGGCATGAAGCAGCGGCTGGGCATCGCACAGGCCCTGATCGGCGCCCCTGACCTGCTGGTACTCGATGAGCCGACGTCGGCCCTGGACCCCATCGGTCGTAAGGCCGTGCTCGACATGGTGGCCGCGCTGCGCGGTCGTACCAGCGTCTTCTTCTCCACCCACATCCTCAGCGACGTCGAACGTGTCTGCGACGAGGTGGCCATTCTGGACAAGGGCCGCCTCGTCACGCAGGGCAGCGTCGAGGAGCTCAAGACGCGGTACGGGGGCAGCAGCCGCTACGCACTCGATGTCACCGGCGATACCGCCCGCCTGCGCACCACCCTCGGCGCGGAGGCATGGGTCGGCCGGATGATCGACACGGCATCGGGGGTCGAGCTGACGGTGAACGACCTTGATCTCGCGCGACGCCGCGTGCCTGCTATCGTCGCCGGACTCGACGTCGGGCTCGTACGCTTCGAGCCGATCGAGACCTCCCTCGAAGACGTGTTCGTCTCCCTCGTGCAGCGTGACGCATGACCGGCTTCGGACCGTTCCTCGTGAAGGAGCTGCGCGAGATCGTGGCGACCTGGCGGCTGTTCGTGCTGCCCTTGACGCTCCTGTTCTGCGCCGTGGCGAGCCCGCTGCTCGCGCTCGCGACCCCGTACATCGTCGGTACCGTCGCCAACCTGCCGCTCACGCTCCCCGACCCGACGGTCGCGGATGCGTACGCGCAGTGGACGAAGAACCTCGGTCAGATGGCGCTACTCGTGGTCATCGTGTCGTTCAGCAGCGCGGTCAACGGCGAACGTGCGAGCGGCACCGCTGCGATGGCCCTCTCGAAAGGGCTCACTCCGGCGGCATTCATCGTTGCGAAGGTCGCGGCTGCGTACGCGCTGGTCGCAGTGCCAACGGCGCTGGCCACGCTGGTGATGGCCCTCACCACGCGAGTGGTTTTCGGGGAGGCGCCTGTGGGAACGCTGCTCCGCGCGACTGTGGCGTGGCTCGTTCTCGCCCTGTGGTGCGTCACCGCGGTGATCCTGCTGTCGACCGTGCTGGACTCGGCGAGCGCCACAGCCGGACTGGCGATCGCCGCTTGGGTGGCGCTCGCGGTGATCTCATCCTGGGGCCCTGCGGCTCGCTGGTCGCCGGCCGGGTTGGTGGGCGCCCCGACGTCGCTCGCCATGGGCAGCGAGACAGCTTGGGCATGGCCTGCACTGACCGCTGCCGTGACCGCCGCGATGCTCGTGGTCGGGTCGGTGCTGGCCCTGCGGCGGAGAGAGCTGTAGGTCAGCGACCCTCGGCGCGGATCGACGACTCCAGCTCTCGTAGCGCGGCGCGGAGGGCCTGCTCGGGATCGATGCCGGACGCCTGCGCGCGGGAAGCGAGAGCCAGCAGTTCGGCGCCCACGGCCTCAGCATCGATGGGCTCGGTCGGCAGGTCGAGCGGTACGTCGTGGCTGCGGGCCCGGGAGATCACCTTGTTGGCGCGTGCGAGGACGGGCAGGCTCACCGGGATCCCGTCGAGCGAGCTGTCGCGCTGCTTCTCCACCTTCTTGCGCTGCTCCCAGACGGCATTGAGGTCGTCGGGTGCCTCCTCGCCGGCGAACACGTGGGGATGCCTCGCGATCAGCTTCTCGCTGATCCCGCGTGCCACATCCTCGATGTCGAACGCGTCGCGCTCGGACGCGATCTCCGAGTGGAACGCGATCTGGAGCAGCAGGTCGCCCAGCTCCTCGCGGAGGTCGTCATCAGTACCCATCTCCACGGCGTCGACGACCTCGGCCGTCTCCTCGACGAGGTAGTGCAGCAGCGAGGCGTGCGTCTGCTGCATGTCCCAGGGACA
>DAIPZP010000065.1:0-6316 GCA_036782155.1 Propionibacteriaceae bacterium | reverse complement strand
ACTATCGATGCCGGCTGGGCGGCCACGTACACGTTCGTCACGACCTGGCTGGCCCACTCGATGAGGCCGAGGCCATCGACCGGTCGTTTCGGCAGGGCACCGGTCGTGGGACGCGGCACGAGGATCTGCCTCTCCTTGATGATCGTGCCCGGGTAGAGCCGCTTCAGCCGCAGCTCGCGCGAGTCGGGCAGACCGGCGGGGGCGAACCGTACGGTGCTGGGCCCGCACACGACCTCGGTGACACCGTGCTCGCGGCACAGCAACCGGAACGCCGCGACGGCGAGAAGGGCCCGTACGGGCTCGGGCGGCTCCCCGTACCGGTCCTCGAGCTCGGCGGTGACGGCGGCGAGGTCGTCGGCCGTACGGACCTCGGCAAGCCGCTTGTACATCTCGAGCCGCAACCGTTCCGACTCGATGTAGTCGACCGGCAGGTGCGCCTCGACCGGGAGCTCGATCCGCATCTCGGCCTCGGGCTCGGGCGCGTCGCCGCGGAACTCCTCGACGGCCTCGCCGACGAGTCGCAGGTACAGGTCGAAGCCGACGTCGGCGATGTGGCCCGACTGCTCGCCACCGAGCAGGTTGCCGGCGCCACGGATCTCGAGGTCCTTGAGCGCGATCGCCATGCCCGACCCGAGATCGGTGTGCGCGGCCATCGTCGCGAGTCGGCCGTGCGCGTTCTCGGTGAGCGCCTTCTCTGGAGGGTAGAAGAAGTACGCGTAGCCCCGGTCGCGGCCACGGCCCACCCGCCCCCGCAACTGGTGGAGCTGGCTCAGGCCGAGGAGGTCGGCGCGCTCGATGAGCAGCGTGTTCGCCGTGGAGATGTCGAGGCCGGCTTCGATGATCGTCGTGCTCACCAGCACGTCGGCCCGGCGCTCCCAGAAGTCGACCATCACCTGCTCGAGGTCGCGCTCGGACATCTGACCGTGCGCGGTCGCGACGCGGGCCTCCGGTACGAGCTCGGCGATCTGCTTCGCCGTACGGTCGATCGACTGCACCCGGTTGTGGATGAAGAAGACCTGCCCCTCACGCGCGAGCTCGCGGCGGATCGCGGCGGTGACCTGCCGCTCGTCGTACGACCCCGCGAACGTCAGCACCGGGTGACGCTCTTCGGGCGGCGTGGCGATGACGCTCATCTCGCGGATGCCGGTGATCGCCATCTCGAGCGTGCGCGGGATCGGGGTGGCGCTCATCGCGAGCACGTCGACATCGAGCCGCAGCTTCTTCAGCTGCTCCTTGTGCTCGACGCCGAACCGCTGCTCCTCGTCGATGACGACCAGGCCGAGGTCGTGAAACTTCACCTCGTTCGACAGCAGCCGGTGCGTACCGACGACGATGTCGACCTTGCCGTCGGCGATGCCCGCCAGCGTGGCCTTCACCTCGGCGTCGGTCTGGAACCGCGACAGCGAGGCGACCGTGACCGGGAAGCTCGCGTACCGGTCGGAGAACGTCGCCTGGTGCTGCTGGACGAGCAGCGTCGTCGGGACCAGGATCGCGACCTGCTTGCCGTCCTGGACTGCCTTGAACGCCGCACGTACCGCGATCTCCGTCTTGCCGTAGCCGACGTCGCCGCACACGAGCCGGTCCATCGGCACGACCTTCTCCATGTCGCGCTTCACCTCGTCGATGCAGACGAGCTGGTCGGGCGTCTCGACGTAGGTGAACGCGTCCTCCAGCTCGCGCTGCCAGGGCGTGTCTGGGGCGAACGCGTGTCCGATCGAGGCCTGACGCGCCGCGTACAGCTTGATCAGCTCTGCCGCGATCTGGCGTACGGCCCTGCGGGCGCGGGACTTGCGCTTGTTCCAGTCGGCGCCGCCCATCTTGTCGAGCGCGGGCGCCTCACCGCCGACGTAGCGGGTGACGAGGTCGAGCTGGTCCATCGGCACGTACAGCCGGTCGTTCGGCTGGTTGCGCTTGCTGGGTGCGTAGTCGATGACCAGATACTCGCGGGTCGCGCCGGCGACGGTGCGCTGTACGAGCTCGACATAGCGCCCGACACCGTGGTGCTCGTGGACGATGGGGTCGCCGGGGCTCAGCTCGAGCGGGTCGATCTGCTTCTTGCGGCGGCTCGGCAGGCGGCGTCCGGACTTGTCGGCGGCCTGTTGCCCGGCAAGGTCGGAGGCGGTGTAGAGGCGCAGGCCGACCGAGTCGAAACGCAGCCCATGGGCGAAGGCGGCTGTGGTGATCGTCACCAGTCCCGGCCGCAGCGTGTCGTCGAGGTCCTCGACCTTCGTGGCACCGATCCCGTGCTCGGTGAGCATCTCGAACAGGCGGGTGGCGAGGCCGTGGCCCTCGGCGGTCAGGACGACCTTGAGTCCCTCGGCGACCGCTGCGCGCAGGTCATCGACGGCCGCCTCCATGTTGCCGCGCCACGACTCGACGGCCCGCGCCGGGACCGTCCGCGAGTCGACGCCGGTCACGTCGATCGCCGACAGGTCGATGAACCCGCCGTCCTCTGACTCCAGCGGCGCGTGGTCCTCGTCCGGCGCCGCCGCGTACGGGGACAACGACCACCACGAGAGTCCACGCGCGAGAGCGTGGCTGCGGACCGCTGAGAACGGCTGGTACGCGGCGGCGCCGAGGTCTATCGGCGCCTGGCCGCCACCTGCCGAAGCGGCCCAAGAGGCCGCGAGAAACTCCTGGGAGGTGGCTTCGAGATCACCCGCGCGACTGCGTACGAGCTCCGGGTCGCAGACGAGGACGAGGGTGTCGTCGGCGACGACGTCGACGAGCAGCTCGAGACCGTCGACCAGCGCGGGAGCGAGCGCCTCCATGCCCTCGACCGCATGTCCGGCAGCGATGCGGTCGACCATGTCGAGCAGCTCGGGGTGCGCCTCGCCAAGCAGCCGGGCCCGCTCGCGTACCTCCGGCGTGAGGAGGAGCTCTCGACAGGGGTAGGCGACCACGTGGTCGCGGGTCACGTCGCCGGACCGCTGGTCGGCGACCGCGAAGACGCGGATCTCCTCGATGGTGTCGCCGAAGAAGTCGATCCGTACCGGGTGCTCCTCGGTCGGGCAGAACAGGTCGACGATGCCGCCACGTACGGCGAACTCACCACGGTGCTCGACGAGGTCGACCCGTACGTACGCGGCGTCGACGAGGTCGTGCGCCAGCTGTGTGGGGTCGTAGTCCTCTCCGGCCCTCACAGTGACCGGCCGCATGTCGCCGAGACCCTTGACCTGCGGCTGCAGCAACGACCGTACGGGCGCCACGACCACCTTCGGCCGCGGGGCCTCGTCGGTGCCGACAAGGCGTCGCAGGACGGCAAGCCGACGACCCACCGTGTCGGAGCGCGGGCTCAGCCGCTCGTGCGGCAGGGTCTCCCACGCCGGGTAGTAGGCGACCGCGTCGGAGCCCAGCACCGAGGAGACCTCAGCGGTCAGCTGCTCGGCTTCGCGGTAGGTGCTGGTGACCAGCAGGACCGTACGTTTCGCGTGTTCCGCGAAGACCGCGGCGAGCAGCGGACGTAGCGCCGCCGGCGCCGTCACGTCGAGCACCGGCCGCCGTTCCCGGGCGTCGTCGATGCAGCGCCCGACCACCCGGTCCGCCGCTACGACATCCACCAACGCCTTCACCGTCACGGCGGCCAACCCTACCCGCGCTGTACGACAAGGCGGCGCCCGGCGTCAGGCCGCTCGCGGGCCGAGAAATGTCAGATCGCGCGGTTCCTCGTCGAGGACGGCTACGAGTTGTACTTCTGCTGCGTCGCGTCGAGGCCGTACATGACGAGGCACTCGACGGCGTCGGCGGCGCGGGAGACCTCGACGGCGACATCCTCGGACTGCGCCTTCGGGAACGGGGTGAGGACGAAATCCGCCGGCTCCTGACGACCTTGCGGCCGGCCGACCCCCCAGCGGACACGGTAGAAGTCGCCGGTGCCGAGCGCGCCGCGGATCGACTTCAGCCCGTTGTGGCCGTTGTCGCCGCCGCCGAACTTCGTACGGATCTTGCCGAAGTCGATGTCCAGCTCGTCATGGATGACCACGAGGTGGTCGGGGGTGATCTTGTAGTGCCCGAGCAGCTTGGCGACCGGGCCGCCGGACTCGTTCATGTACGAGCGGGACGTGGCCAGCACGACCTTCTCCGTGTCCGCGCCGACCGCTCCCGTACCGCTCGCTCCGATCCGTACATCCCCCGTGTTCGCGTGCAAAAGCCGATGCGCGGACAGGGTGACGCCTCCGCGGCGAGCCAGCTCGGCGACGACCATCGCGCCCACGTTGTGCCGGTGGGACGCGTAAGTGGGGCCCGGATTCCCGAGCCCCACCACGAGCCATGCCATGGAGGTTGCTTACTCCTCTTCGATATCCGCAGCCGGGGCCGGCGCTGAAGGCTGCTCGGTCGTGCCGGACGCAGCGTCGAGCTCCGCGTCGATGGACGACTGCGACGGCACCGTATGGCCGGACAGGATGAGGTCGTCGGGCTGCCCGTGGAAGACGGCGCCCGCAGGAAGGACGAGGTCCTTCGCCGTGATCACATGACCGATCAGGAGGTCGGTCACGTCGATCTCGATCTGCGTCGGGATGTGGGTGGCCTCGACCTCGAGGGTGATCGTGTTCTGGTCCATGACGACCATGACGTCGCTGGAGTGCTCACCGACCGTGACGAGCTGCACCTGGACGGAGACCTTCTCGCCGCGACGCACGATGACGAGGTCGACGTGCTCGATGGTGCCGTTGACCGGGTCCTTCTGGACCTGTTTCGGCAGCGCGAGCTGCTTCGTGCCGCCCTCGACGTCGATCTCGAGGAGCACGTTCGCGACGCGCAGGGCGAGCTGGGTCTCGTGGCCCGGAAGGCTGATGTGTACGGGATCGGCGCCGTGGCCGTACAGCACGGCCGGCACCTGGTGCGCGCGACGCAGACGACGTGCTGCGCCCTTGCCGAATTCGGAGCGCTGCGTGGCGCTCAGAGTGACCTGGTCGGCCATGGTGATTCTCCTCAACCTCGTATGTCGATGCGGCTTGCCGCGCAGAAGCTCGTCCGAGGGAGGACCTAGTCGATCACGGGTGGCCGGAAACCGGGCCGCCCCTCGCCGAGGCAACCCACACAGGCTACCGGATGGTCACGGCCGTACGAAAACGGGCTGGTCCTCCGGCTTACCGGAAGTCACGCTCGAGGAACTGCCCCTCCACTTTCGCGTCCGGGTCGGCGACGCGGGTCGCCTCGCGCTCACGCAGCTCGACGCGACGGATCTTGCCGGAGATCGTCTTCGGCAGCTCGTTGACGAACTCGATGATCCGCACCCGCTGGTAGGCGCTGAGCCGCTCGCGCGCATGCTCGAAGATCTCCTTGGCCGCGTCCTGCGGGTTGGCCGCGATGTCTCGCGCGAGCGTCACGAACGCCTTCGGCACCGCGAGCCGTACGGGATCGGGGCTGGGCACGATGGCGACCTCGGTCACGTACGGGTGCTCCAGCAGGATCGACTCCAGCTCGAACGGCGAGATCTTGTAGTCGGACGCCTTGAACACGTCGTCGGAGCGGCCGACGTACGTGAGGTAGCCGTCTGCGTCTCGGGTGGCGATGTCGCCAGTGTGGTAGTAGCCGTCGCGACACGCCTCGGCGGTCATCGCGGGGTCGGCATCGTAACCGTCCATCAGGCCCAGGATCTCCCTCGAAAGGTCGAGGCAGATCTCGCCCTCGTCGGGGCTGAGCTCGCCAGTCACAGGGTCGAGCAGCACTACCGGGTAGCCCGGCATCGGCCGGCCCATGGAGCCGTCCTTGACGACCTGCCCGGGCGAGTTGCCGACGCTGCAGGTCATCTCGGTCTGTCCGAAGCCGTCACGGATCGTCTGTCCCCACGCGTCGCGTACGCGGCTGATGACCTCCGGGTTGAGCGGCTCGCCGGCCCCGACCAGCTCACGCGGCGGCTTGGTCAGCTGGGAGAGGTCGGCCTGGATGAGCATCCGCCAGACAGTCGGCGGCGCACAGAAGCTGGTGACGTCGTGGGTGTCCATCACTTTCATCAGCGCGGAGGCATCGAAGCGCTCGTAGTTGAAGACGAAGACCGTCGCCTGCGCGAGGAACGGGGAGAAGAAGTTGCTCCACGCATGCTTGCCCCAACCGGGCGAGGAGATGTTGAGATGCACGTCCCCGGGTCGTACGCCCAGCCACCACATCGTCGACAGGTGGCCGACGGGGTACGAGACTTGGGTGTGGCGGACGAGCTTCGGCCGGGACGTGGTGCCGGACGTGAAGTACAGCAGGCTGAGATCGGAGGCTAAAGTCGGTTCGCTCGGGCTGTACGCGGTGGGTGCGTTCTCCGACTCCGCGAACGAGACCCAGCCCGGCACCTGCTCGCCCACGCCGATGCGGAGGATGGACT
>DAIPZP010000064.1:3028-8581 GCA_036782155.1 Propionibacteriaceae bacterium | reverse complement strand
GGCGGCCGTCGAGCCTGAGTAGATGTAGCCGGCGTGAGGAACTACGTAGGCCGCGGCAGGGACGGACTCGGGGTTCACCCCAGCGAGGTAGTCCGAGATCATGCGTCTCAGGCGCGCGGGGTGAGCCGGGTAGAACTGCCCGGCGACGGCGGGTGGCCGTACGGTCATGGTGCCAATCTACGCCGCGGTCAACAACGCGTACGGGGAGTCAGGACGACGTCTTGGCCGGGCGGAACGCGGTCGCGATCCCCTGGTCGACCCAGCGGCGCAGCTGTGGCAGCTGGAGCGCGCCGGTATGGCGGCCGATCTCCTCACCGTGCCAGAGCAGCAGCAGCGTGGGGATCATGCGCGCATCGTGGTTCGACTGCGTCCTGCGCGCGTCCTCGACGTTGACCTTGACGAGCTTCATGCGTCCCGCACGCTCCGCGACGACGCGCTCGAGGAGTGGCCCGACGAGTCGGCTGGGCTGTGCCCACGCGGCCCACAGCTCCACGCACACCACGACCGTGCTGCTGTCCGCGATCGTCGTGTAGTCGGAGTCCACCGCCTGCGTGATCCACGGCAGGAATCCCTGGCACTGGGTGCAGCGAGGAGCGTCGGCAGCCACGAAGGGCACCTGGTTCTTGGTCCTGCAGGTGGCGCAGGTCACGGTTGCCGCGTCCATCTCACTCCTCGTTGCCGACGAGGGCCACGTTAGCGCCCGGAGCGAGCGCGGTTCGCCTCGGGCCCTCGCGCGTCGCCGAGTCGGGCTCAGGTCGTAGGGCCACAACGGGAGCGTGCGATCAGGACGAACGGTTGTCCGGACCATTCGACGCTGAAGAGATCCATGGCGAAGAAGGAACGGCCTCAACCAGCGCCTGGTGCCCCAGATGCGGTGTGGTTCAGCGGAAGTCGCCCGGGTGAACGGTGATGAACGGGGCCAGCTGAGGGTCGGTCCAGTCGGGGACGGCGCCGAATCCGCGGCCGACCCGGCAGTACACCTCGTACATGTCCGTGGACCGCACGTCGACGAACTCGATCGGCTCGCTGTACTCGTCCGGGCCCGGGTAGCGCTGGTAGACGGCGTAGTCGCTGCCCTCGCGGCGCAGGATGAACGTGCTGCAGTTGTACTCGATGGTCGCGAGCACGCGCTCCTCGCCGAAGCGGAGGTCGGTGAGCGGAGACGCGCCGCGGAGCGGGACCTGCTTCGGCGGCAGCCACACGACGCCAGGCAGGTTCGCCATCCACCAGGAGTGGGCGTCGGCCGAGAGGTTGCTCCACGGGATCGTCCGCGCGCGCAAGAAGGCGAGCGACGACTCCATGAGGTAGTCGGTGTCGGGAGTTTCGATCGCGCCGAGAACCTCGGTGATGAGGCGGATGGCGCCGTACTCGACCCAGCCGCCGACCGGCTCGGAGACCATGCGCAGCTCGCGGCAGAAGCGAAGGATGTCGGACTTGGCGAAGACCTCGAGGTCGGCGCACAGGTCGAGAGCACGCTGCTCAGCGGCGGGCGTGGCCTCCGCGCGGCGGATCCAGAACCGACCGAAGAAGTCGAGGTCCTTGACGATCGTACGAGGCAGGGCCCTGAGGTCGCGGCCAACGCCGAAGCGGCCGTAGTCCGCGTCGTCGAGCGTCGCGACACCACCTCGCAGCCAGCTGAAGATGCTCACAGCTTGTTCGTTTCCCCGTATGACCTCCCCTCGAAGGCCACGACGCAGACATTAGGCAGGACTACGGGGTGTAGTAGGAAAGATGACAAGGTCCACATGAACGCGGCTGAGAATGCCCTGAGGAAGGGCGAAACGAGCGGCTTCCCGGAGGCGCTTGACGGCGTACGGCAGACTGAGAGGTGCCAAGGAGGTTTCCATGTCCAACCCGCTCGAGATCATCCAGCCGAGCCTGCGCTACCAGCGTGAGCAGCGTGAGCTCGAGAAGGTGTTCGTCGTCGACACCCCTGAAGGCGCGGACGGCCTTGGTCGTGTCGACCTCAAGTCCGGCCACATCAAGATCCCGGTACGGACGCCCGCGAAGCAGCCTGAGGCACCAGAGGAGTAGCTCGCTCGAGCACGTGAGCGGGCGAGACTGCCTACTGCGCTGCAAGGTCCGCGAAGGTGGCCATGTGCAACGGGGGCGTCTGCCAGGCCAGGCCGGCGCCGTGGGCATCGAGGTCGACGAGCAGCACGTGCGGAGTGTCCGTGATGCACAGTCGGAGCCTCACATCTCCTCGGGCGGTGACGCCCGCGGCCAGAGCGACCGGCACATCCAAGCCCCCTGTACGGAGGGGCTGACGCCGCCACGGGCCGGCCGTCGTGAGCGTGACCGACTTCCCCTCGAGCGCGAACGTCGCCGCGAACCCGTCCGTGTCGCGCGTCACGGCGAGGTCGGCGATGTCCGGCAGGTGCAGCTGGTCGACGCCGATCGCGAGGGAGGGCCGCACCGGTACGGGGCCGGCTTGCTGCCACGATCCGTACGCGCCCGAGTCCTTCGGCGTCCGCAGCGCCAGTGATGCCAGGCGTCCCTCCCGCTCCGTGCTCGAGGGCTGACCGAGGCCTGCTACGAGGTGCTCCCACACGAGATCGAGCACCGGCTGTGACGTGACGGGCTGGGCGGACGTGATCGCGATCACGGTCTCGTAGTCCGGGAACACGAGCGCGTACTGCCCGTATGCGCCGTCGAGCCGGTAGCCCTCTCGGCTCAGCCAGACCTGGTAGCCGTAGCCGTGGTTCCACTCCGGATCCGGCTCGTTGGTATCGGTGTGGTGGGTGCTCGCGAGCGTGGTCCAGCCTTCGGGCAGCACCTGGCGTCCCTGCCAGCGTCCGCCCGAGGCGTACAGCTGGCCGATCGCCGCGAGCGCCCGTGTGGTGAGGTGCGCACCGCTGAAGCCCAGCTCTTTCCCGCGGCCGTCCACGTCCCACGTGATGTCGATCCCGAGCGGGTCCAGCAGACGCGGGCGGAGGTAGTCGAGCAGCGACTGGCCCGTCACGGTCCGTACGACCTCGCCGACGGCCCAGCTGGCGCCGTTGTTGTAGACGTGGCGCGAGCCCACGTGAGTCTGTGGGTCCGTACGCCAGAACTGGGTCGCGAGGTCGCCCCGGGCATCCGTCGCGAAGTCGAGGGTGTCCGCGTCATGGCCAGTCGTCATCGACAGCAGGTGATGGAACGTCAGCTCCCGGCGACGGCCGTCCACGGGGAAGGGGGCCTCGATGAGGTCGATGACCCGGTCGTCGAGACGTACGAGGCCCTCCGCGAGGGCGAATCCCGCAGCCGTGGCCATGATCGTCTTGCTCGCCGAGTAGACGAGCTGCCGGTCATCGGGAACGTAGGGCCCCCAGTACGCCTCGACCTGTACGCCAGAAGGGTCACGGACGATCAGGGAGTGAAGGTTGATCTGCGGGTCTTCCGCTACGGCGTCGACGAAGGCGAGGACGTGATCGGTCACAACCCCGACCTTAGCGCCGGGCCGTGGCGTGGACCTCCTGTCAGCAGCGCTCCCGCGACCGTACGATGCCGGGATGGGTGAGCCGAGGCGGGTCGCGATCGTCGGGGCTGGCCCATCCGGCATCTTCGCGGCGCAGGCGCTGCTTGCTCACCCAGGCATCGCCGTGGACCTGTACGACCGGCTGCCGACCCCGTACGGGCTGCTGCGGTACGGAGTCGCGCCCGATCACACCTCGATCAAGGGCGTCGGCGATGCGCTGGCGCGCGTCTTCGACTCGCCGGACATCCGGTTCCTCGGCTTGGTCGAGTTCGGTCGCGACGTGACGCGCAAGGAGCTGCTCGGCGCGTACGACGCCGTCATCTACGCAGCGGGCGCCTCGGAGGACGCCGAGATGGCCGTACCGGGCGAGAACCTGCCGGGCAGCGAGTCGGCCCGCTCGTTCGTCTCGTGGTACTCGGGACATCCCGACGCCAGCCGCTTCCGGCTCACGGGCGTCCGGTCGGTCGTCACGATCGGAGTGGGGAACGTCGCCGTCGATGTGTCCCGGATCCTGTGCAAGACGGCCTCCGAGCTGTCCCCAACCGACATGCCGGACACCGTGCTGAGCGAGCTGCGTGGCCACGTCATCCGCGACGTGTGGATCGTCGGTCGCCGCGGACCGGAGCACGCGTCGTTCACCACCCCGGAGCTGCGGGAGCTGCTCACGCTGCCGCACGTCCAGCCGGTCGTGGACGGCAGGCTGGACGACATCGACCTCACGACGCTCGAACGGCGGCCCCGCGCGAACGTCGAGGCGTTGAAGGTGGCCGCGGAGCGATCCGTACCCGATGCCTCCCTGCGGCTGCACCTCCTGTTCTGGCACCGGCCGCTCGAGGTCGAGGGGCGGCATCGCGTCGCGGGCATCACGCTGGAACGGACTGCCTTGGACGACGAGGGGCACCTTGTCGGTACGGGAGAGGAGCGCGCGATCGAGTGCGAGCTCGTCCTTCGGGCGATCGGCTACCGCGGCCGGGCGCTGGCCGGCGTGCCGTTCGACGAGGCTCGCGGCGTCATCCCGCACCGGCTGGGCAGGGTGATGGATGCGCGTGGCCGCGTCCAGCGCCGGGAGTACGTGGTGGGCTGGATCAAGAGGGGACCCACCGGCGTGATCGGTACGAACAAGTCCGATGCCGCCGAGACCGTGGCGGCGCTGATCGAGGACCTCGCCGTGGCGCCCCAGGTCATGCTCGAGCCGGCGGAGCACATGTGGCGCAGGAAGGGGCTCCGACCGACCACGTACGACGACTGGATGCGCATCGACGCGGCCGAGAGCGCGCTCGGCGGGAGGTACGGTCGGCGCCGCACGAAGATCGCCACGTGGCCAGACCTCCTGGGCATCGCCCGGACCCCTGGACGGAAGGCCCCGCCCACGCCCCGCGATCGCTAGGGACCTGTGGATGAATCGGTGAATCTCCTGTGCGTAACGTGTGAACAGAAATGGTGCTCACGCGTGCGATCAGTGGAAAAGAAACTTCCTCGAAAAACTTCTCGAGAAGCGCTTGACCAGTCCGCACCGACGCTGTAGAAATTACCCATCGCAAGCCCGCAAGGGAATGCGAGGGAGAATTAGCGAAGTGCCCTGTACGGCGGGTTCGCCCGTCGCGCCGCCCGATGGCGGGCCGTGAGGGCAGGGAGTCGGTTCTCCGATCGGGAAGCCATCGTCCGATCATTGGAAGGGCCCGTCGAACGACTCATACTCGCTCGCGGGCCCTTTCGCATGTCCCTGAACCCAGCAGCAGCTGATGCGCCGCGCCCGCCGAGACTGTGCATAAACCTGTGCACCACCGGTGGAGAATGGGTGTACAACCCCCTATTGACGGTGCATAAAAGTCGTGGCAAATTCCATCGTTGTAGTTTCGCCAAACCGCTTGCGCGGCAGTTGCGCAGGGGGATATAAATCTCTTACGCGATTCCGCAAGGAAAAGCGGGGCAACACGAAGGAATGATTGACGCCGAGGACTTCGGTTCGCGGGCTCGCACGGTGGATGCGGGGTCGGTCAGGAGAGCGAGTTGTCGGTCCGGCAGCCACCGCGCTGACCAAACTAGAAGGGCCCTCGAACGACTCATACTCGCTCGCGGGCCCTTCGCCTTTGTCC
>DAIPZP010000064.1:0-2928 GCA_036782155.1 Propionibacteriaceae bacterium | reverse complement strand
GGCATCGAGATCGTGGAGGCGAGGATCTCGTCGCTCGCCTACGCGCCGGAGATCGCCCACGCGATGCTTCAGCGCCAGCAGGCGGCGGCAGTCATCGCGGCCCGCTCGATGATCGTCGAGGGCGCGGTCGGCATGGTCGAGCAGGCGTTGCGTCGCCTCGAGACCGACTCGGTCGTCCAGATGAGCGAGGAGCGCAAGGCGCAGATGGTTGCCAACCTGCTGCTCGTTCTGTGCGGTGACTCGCGGGCCACTCCCGTGATCAACACCAACCAGGGCTAGGCGTCGGGCTCATTCGTCGTCGACGGCCACTGGCCGCATCGATGGGTCCGGCGCGGCCTGCTCGAGTCGGCGGCGACGGACGACCAACGACGACGCGAGCGCGGCGGCAAGGACGATCAGGCTCGCGAGCCCGAGCGCGTACCGGACGCCGAAGTGGTCCGCCATCACGCCGATGATCATGGCGCCGATGGGTGCGCCGCCCTGGTTGATCGCCATGTAGAGGGCCATCACCCGGCCACGCATCGTGGGGTCGCTCGTGACCTGCACGGTCGAGTTCGACGTGGTCAGGGCGGTCATGCTCGCCAGCCCGGACGGGATGAGGATCAGGGCGAACAGCCAGTACGAGGGCGCCAGCGCCATCAGCAACGTACAGACCGCAACACTCGTCATCGCGATGAGGAGCGTGCGGAGCTTCGGAATGGTACGGCGCGCGTTGAGCAGCGCGCCCGTCAGCGAGCCGACGGCGAGCATCGAGCCGAGAAGGCCGTACGCGGTCGCGCCCATGTGGAACACGGTCGTCGCCATGAGCGCGTTCGTGACCTGGAAGTTCATCGCGAACATCGTCAGACAGAAGATCGTTGCCATGATGAGCTGAAGGTCCGGCCGGCTCTTGAGGTACACGATCGCCTCCTTGAGCGCGCCTCCTCCCCGTCGGGGCGCGGCAGGGTGCATCTGGGAGCCGTTGAGCGAGATCAGTGCGATGAGCACCGCGAGGAACGACACGGAGTTGATGAGCATCCCGACGCCCACGCTCCAGCGGGCGATGATGATGCCGCCGAGCGCCGGGCCCACGAGGCGGCCGATGTTGAAGGACGCCGAGTTCAGGCTCACCGCGTTCATGATGAGTTCCGGAGGCACCATCTCCGAGGCGAGCGTCATCCGCGCCGGACCGTCGAACGCCGCCGCCATTCCTTGCACGGCCGCGAGCCCGTACACCTCCCACAGAGTGACCCGCCCACTCATCGTCAGCAGTGCCAGCGACAGTGAGGTGAGCAGCATCATCGACTGCGTGACCAGCATGGTGCGGCGCTTGGGGAACCGGTCGGCGACCATGCCGGTCCATGGGGACAGCAGCGGCACCCAGATGAACTGGACGGTCGTGATGAACCCGAGCGCGAACGCCGAGTTGTGGGTGAGGATGACCAGTACGAGCCAGTCCTGGGCGACTCGCGAGACCCAGGTGCCGATGTTCGACACCAGCGCACCGGAGAAATACTTGCGGTAGTTGGGTACCCGAAGAGAGGCGAACATTGCTCCCGACGCGTGCGCCACCTGTGTCATCACCCCGCGGTGACGCTACACCTCGGACAAGACCGTCCGTCCCCCGACGGTTCACTCAGTGGTCATCAGGGGGCATCGAGATCGAGGCTTGATGAGGACGATGTCATCCACGCGCCGGGCCACCCCCAGCAGACGGGACCCTGGCAGCGACGCCCGCTCGCCGGGCAGCCGACGCCGACGGGCGTGGGGGACTCGGAGGGTGACGTGAGCGAACAGTCTGGCCCGAACGGTGAGCGACCGGAGTTCGCGCCGCCGGAGGTCCGAGGGCCGACCATGCCTTCTCCGTCCACCCCTTCTCCGCCGGCCGACGCCCCTGAACGGTTCCGCCTGAACGCTAAGACCGGCGCCGCCCTGGTGGCAGGGCTGGTCGCGATCATGCTGGTCAGCGGCGCAGTCTCTGTCTGGGCCAGCAGCGCCCGTCCGCAGTCGGCGATGCCGCCCGCGTGGACCGCCGAGCCTGGTGGGTCCCCGACGGCCGGTCCGCACCCCACCTTGCCCGCCGCCACCGACAATCGCGCCACGGCTCCCACGACGTCCCGTACGACCTCGACCCCGTCGACCACGGGCACGCCATCGGGAAAGACCGCGTCAACGGGAGCAAGCAAGCCCACACTCTCCGCCACCATGACTACGCTGCCGGCCTGCAAGGGGGGCGATGTCGTCACCGGGACCAGCTGGAGTGTCAAGGTTCCTAACGGGTGGACGTGCTTTGAGGAGACCGCCACAACCGTCCAAATACTGCTCGCGATCCACGACCAGGGGATGGACGTCATCTCCGTCACCGTGAGCACGGCGAAGGACGCTGCGACGGCCTGCGGCAGCGACCTGCCCAAGCAGGCGACCGTCGTCGCGCAGCCCGACACGATCTGGGGTGGCAAGACCGCCAAGACAGCCAAGGTCACGGCAACGGGAATAGTCGCCCAGGCCCGGTGCGTCGAGTCGAAGGGCACCGTATACATGATGGTCGGCGCCCCAGCCCGCGGCACCCTCGACAGCGTGGTCTCCACGATGACCACCGTCAGCACGGCGTGGGTCTGGAAGTAGCGAGTCTGTGTAGCTCGGGCCGGCCCTCAAACGAGGAGCGCGGCGACCGCTTCGGCATTGGCGCGGCCCGCGCCGTGCGCGTACACGATCCTCTCGGCAACGGGAGCCGCGGCCGCTAGGCCCGTGTGTACGACAACGGTGTCGGGACGAGCGGCCAGGAGCGCCGCCAGCGCCTCCCCCTCGGCGGCGTCGGCGAGCGGCTCGCGGACGACAGCGACCACCGGTTCGCGGGCGGCGATGGCCTCGCGAGCGCCCCTGACGAGCTTCGCGAGGGCTCCCCGATGCTCGAGGGCGGCGGCCAGAGTCAGCGGCGCGGCGCCGGCG
>DAIPZP010000063.1:0-8613 GCA_036782155.1 Propionibacteriaceae bacterium | reverse complement strand
ACGTGTACTTGTTCTGGTCGAGGAGTGCGTAGCTCTTCTCGCTGACGACCGGCGCGAGCAGCACGTCGTGGTAGTCGCGAATCTTGAGTGCGTCGCTCACTTGCCTGCCTCCTCGTCCGTGGCCTTGGCGGCCTTCTTGGCGCTGCTGGAAGCGGCGCCCTTGGTCTTCGGCTCGGCCTTGACCTTGGGCTCGGCCTTCTCGGCCTTGGGCTCGGAAGCCTTCTCCGCCTTCGCAGACTTCTCGGCCTTCTCGGCCTTGGCGGGCTTCTCAGCCTTCGCCGGCTTCTCGTCGGCCACAGCCTCGACCGCAGCGACAGCCTCGGCCTCGGTGGAGGTGGCGACCGCCTTGGCGGACTTGCCACCCTGCTGGCCGGCGACGAACGCCTCGAGCGCCTTGGTCGTGAAGACCACGGACTCGTTGACGATGACGTCGTACACGTTGAGCTGGTCGACGGCGATCGCGTGGACGCCGGCGAGGTTGCGCAGGCTCAGCCAGGCGACGTCCTCATCGCGGTGCAGGACCACGATCGCGGAACGGTAGTCACCGATGGCCGTGAGCGAGGCGAGCGCTGCCTTGGTCGAGGGAACCTCGCCCGAGACGAGGCTGTCGAGGACGTAGAGCTTGCCGTCGCGGACCCGGTCGGAGAGCACTCCGCGCAGGGCGGCGGCGATCATCTTCTTGGGTGTGCGCTGGGCGTACGAACGCGGGTGCGGTCCGTGGACGACACCGCCACCGACCCACTGCGGGGCGCGGCGCGAACCCTGACGGGCGCGGCCGGTGCCCTTCTGGCGCCACGGCTTGATGCCACCGCCGCGGACGTCGCCGCGGGTCTTGGTGGAGTGCGTGCCCTGGCGGGCCGCGGCCTGCTGGGCGACGACCACCTGGTGGATCAGCGGCACGTTCGTCTGTACGTCGAACAGGTGAGCCGGAAGCTCAGCCGAGGTCTTCTTGTCGGCGCCGATGACGTCGACCTTTACGGTCTCGCTCATGCGATGCCACCCTTCTTAGCAGCGGAGCGGATGACGACGAGCGCGCCCGTGGGGCCGGGAACGGCACCCTTCACGAGGATCAGGCCGCGCTCGGCATCGATCGCGTGCACGGTCAGGTTCTGGACCGTCTTCTTCTGCACACCCATGCGGCCGGCCATCTTGACACCGGGGAACACGCGGGACGGCGTCGACGACTGGCCGATAGAACCGGGCCCGCGGTGCTTGCGGTGCACACCGTGCGACGCGCCGAGGCCATGGAACCCGTGCCGCTTCATGACACCGGCGGTGCCCTTGCCCTTGGTGACGCCGGTCACATCGACGATGTCGGCGACGGCGAAGACCTCGGTGGTGAGTTCCTGGCCCAGCGTGTACTCGCTGGCGTCAGTCGTGCGGAGCTCGAGCAGGTGCCTGCGGGGCGTCACGCCAGCCTTCTCGAAGTGACCCGAGTCCGGCTTGTTGACCGACGTGGCCTTGACGGCGCCGAAGCCGAGCTGGATGGCGGAGTAGCCGTCCTGCTCAGGCGTACGGACCTGCGTCACCACGCACGGGCCGGCCTGGATCACGGTCACGGGGACGATGCGGTTGTTCTCGTCCCACACCTGGGTCATGCCGAGCTTGGTGCCCAGCAGCCCCTTCACATTGCGTTCGTGCGTCATCGTCTCTGGCCTCACGGGAGCTTGATCTCGATGTCGACACCAGCCGGGAGGTCGAGACGCATGAGCGAGTCGACGGTCTTCGGCGTGGGGTCGAGGATGTCGATCAGCCGCTTGTGCGTACGCAACTCGAAGTGCTCGCGGCTGTCCTTGTACTTATGGGGCGAGCGGATCACGCAGTACACGTTCTTCTCGGTCGGCAGCGGCACGGGGCCGGCGACCTTGGCGCCCGTCCGGGTCACCGTGTCTACGATCTTGCGCGCCGAGGAGTCGATGACCTCATGGTCATACGCCCTGAGCCTGATGCGGATCTTCTGTCCCGCCACGGTTCATCCCTCTCGTCCTGCTCCGGCTCCGAGCCGGATCGTCTCGGAAGACTCACGGTGAGCTCCCTTGTCGCCCCGACCCACGCGGTCGGGCGTGTCGCGTGCTTACGACCGCACTCGTCCCCTGCTGGATCGCAGTGACCGATGTCCGGCGAAGACCGGCACCCTTGTGGAGAGTCTCCTGGTACGGTGCGACGCAGCGGTGGAGACCGCGCGCGACGCACCCCGGCGACCCGTCGGGGCAACCCCGCAATCCTGACACGGTTGCCCATCGAGAGCAAATCCGCCGACTGGCCCCGAATCCGCCCCCGTTCTGGTTCCATCAGCCTCATGGATGCCGAGCTGACGGCGGTACGGGACTTCCTCGGGAGCCACCCACCCTATGACTCTTTGGAGCCGGCTGCACTGTCGGCTCTGCTGGCGACGATGTCGACGGTCTACGTCCGCCGTGGCACCGAGGTGATCGGTCTGGGTGCGGCGAACGACACGGCGTACGTGGTTCGTGCTGGGGCCGTCGAGATCCGCGACACGGCAGACGGCCTCGTCGAGCGAGCGGAGGAGGGGACGACGTTCGGGGTCTCGTCTGTACGGGCTCGTGCGGGGTCGAACTACCGCATGGTCGCCATCGAGGACAGTCTCCTGCTGACGATCCCCGGCGACGCGTTCCGTACCCTCTTGGCGCGGCCCGAGGTCGGTCGGTTCTTCGACCTCCAGTCCAGCGCCCGTCTACGGGCCGCCGTGCTGGCCACCCGGGTCTCGGACTCGCGGCATGCGATCTTCGGCGTCACCGTACGGGACATGCTGGGCAGGGAGCCCGTCACGACCGCACCGGGCACTCCGATCCGTGAGGTCGCCCAGGTGATGACGCGCCACGGGGTCTCGGCGATCCTCGTCACGGAGGCAGGCCGCCTTGTGGGGATCGTCACCGACCGCGACCTCCGCCGCCGGGTCGTCGCCGAGGGAGTCGCGGTCGACCGACCGGTCCTGGAGATCATGACCGCCGACCCGATCTCGGTCGAACCGGACAGCGCCGCCTTCAGCGTCCTGCTCGAGATGACCAGCCGGGGCGTCCATCACCTTCCGGTCACCGATCCGGACGGGAAGCCATTGGGCCTCGTGTCGGCCGGGGACCTGCTCCGCTTGGGACAGTCCAGCCCGGTGCAGCTCGCCGCCGACATCGCGCGCCAGCCGACCATCGACGGCGTCGTGACGGTCGCCTCGGGGTTGCCGCGACTCGTGGAGCAGCTCGTCACCAGCGACGTCAGCGCCGACGACATCGGCCGCGCGACCTCCGCGGTGGCCGACGCGGCGATCCGACGGATCGTTGCTCTGGCCGAGTTGGATCTCGGCCCAGCCCCCGCCCCGTACTGCGTCGTGGCCATGGGCTCTCTCGGGCGCCTCGAGGCAGGCCTGGGCGCCGATCAGGACACGGCGATCCTCGTCGATGACTCGGGGGATGCGGCCGACGCGTGGTACGAGCAGCTGGCGGCGGCTCTCACCGACGCCATGGAGCGGATCGGGTTCCCTCGCTGTCCCGGAGATGCCATGGCGACCAACGCACGCTGGAGGCAGACCGTCGCGGGCTGGCGGCAGACGTTCCGAGCCTGGATGGACGAGCCCGAGCCGACAGCGCTCATGGAGGCGCAGATCTTCTTCGACATGCGTCCGATCACCGGCGACGTGTCCCTGTACGCGAGGATGTCGGCCGACATCCTCGCTATCGCACCACGGAGCCCCCGGTTCCTGGCCCACCTTGCTGCGAGCGCGCTCGGTCGCACTCCCCCGCTGGGCTTCTTCCGCAACCTCGTCCTCGACCGCGACGGCGCCCACCGTCACACGCTCGACCTCAAGCACGGTGGCATCGCCGCTGTCGTCCAGCTGTCTCGTCTGTACTGCCTCACCAAAGGCCTCGCACCTCACAACACCCAGGCGCGGATCACGGCCGCACGCAACGCAGGAGTCATCGGGCAGGAATCCGCTGAGAACCTGTCGGACGCGTACGAGTTCATCTGCTACCAGCGCGTACGGCACCAGGCGCGCCAGATCCGCGAGGGCCTCGTCCCTGACAGCCACGTCGATCCTGACGAGCTGAGCGATCTCGACAAGAAGCATCTCCGCGATGCGTTCGGCGTCGTGAAGACCATGCAGAACGCCCTGTCGGTCACCTACCAGATCGGATTCCTGTGACTCCGTTCGGGTGGGGACGGGATCGGCGGCGGCGAAGAGCCACCGAGCAGGCGCCGCCTGGACCGCTACGCCACTACCTGAGCGCCCCGCCGCCGGATCCCCGGACGCCACTGGCCCAGGTTCGGCTGCTCGCGCTCGACTTCGAGACGACCACCCTCGACGCGGCCACGGGCTTTCCGCTGTCAGCCGGTTGGGTCCCGGTGGACGGAACGGCTGTACGGCTGGGTGGCGCCGGCTCCGTGGGGTTCCTCGCGCCCGCTGCGGGCGTCGGCGACTCGGCCGTCTTCCATGGCATCACCGACGACGCGGCCAGTCTCGGCGTCGATGAGCAGGCGGCTGTCGAGAGGATCCTTGCGGCGCTTGCCGGACGGGTCCTCCTCGCTCACCACGCCTCGATCGAGACGAGCTTCCTGGCTGCCGCCTGCCGCCGGATCTGGGGGGTTGCGCCGGAGTTCGCCTGCGTCGACACGCTCGAGCTCGAGCATCGCCTGGCGACCCGCGGCGGCTCCGAGCCAGTGCCAGGGTCGCTGCGGCTCGGTGCGTCCAGAGAGCGGTACGGGCTCCCCGCGTACGGTGCCCACGAGGCGCTCACAGACGCCCTGGCCTGCGCCGAGCTGTACGTGGCGCAGGTCTCGGTCCTGGGCGCCGCCTCGCCCCTCAAGTCGGTGCTCTCCTGACCGGGTGAGCCTCGACTCAGAGGGTTGCCCGAAGCGCGCTCAGGCGTGCCAGCACGGACTCCTTGCCCAGCAGCTCCATCGACTCGAACAACGGCGGCGAGACTCGGCGGCCGGTGATGGCGACCCGGAGCGGGGCGAACGCCACCCGAGGCTTGAGCGACATGCCCTCCACCAGCGCAGTACGCAGCGCCTCCTCGATCGCGTCGTGCGTGAAGTCGCCCAATGCCTCCAGCACCGGGAGAGCCGCGTCCATCACCAGGGGCGCTGCGTCGGTGAGCTGAGCGCGGGCGTCGTCCTCGATGACCAGGTCCGCGTCTGGGGTCAGCGCGAACGTCAGCTGGTCGAGCGCGTCGGAGAGGAGGACCAGCCGGGGCTGCAGCATCCCGGCTGCGCCGGACACGATCGCCGCCTCCGCGTCGGTGAGGGAGCGCTGGTGCTCCCGCACGAATGAGACCAACCGGTCCCCCAGCTCCTCGACGCCCAGGTTGCGGATGTACGTGCCGTTGAGCCAGTTGAGCTTGTCGAGGTCGAAGATCGGCCCGACCGTGTTGATCTTCGACCACTCGAAACCGGCGATGAACTCCTCGAACGTCGAGACCTCACTGCGCTCGTCGGCCGGCGGGTACGCGAGCAGCTGGAGGAAGTTCCGCAGCGCCTCGGGAAGGTAGCCCTGCTCGACGAACCACAGCAGCCGGGCGGCAGGGTTCTTGCGCTTGGAGATCTTCGAGCGGTCGGTGTTGCGCAGCAGAGGCATGTGCGCGAACGCGGGCGCATCCCAGCCGAGCCAGCGGTACAGCAGCAGGTGCTTCGGCGTCGACGAGATCCACTCCTCGCCGCGCACCACGTGAGTGATGCCCATGAGGTGGTCGTCGACGACGACCGCCAGGTGGTACGTGGGGAAGCCGTCGGTCTTCAGCAGCACCTGGTCGTCGGGCCTCGGCGCGGCGACCGTACCCCTGATCAGGTCGTCGAAGGCCAGCGGTACGTCGTCGGGCACGAGCATCCGTACCACCGGCGTCTCCTGGAAGCCCGGCAGCTGCGAGCGCTCCTCGCGGGTCTTGCCGAAGCACAGCCGGTCATAGCCGGTGACCGACGCCTTCGTCCGCTCCTGCTCCTTGCGCAGCTCGGCGAGCCGCTCAGGGGTGCACCAGCAGTAGTACGCGTGCCCACTGGCGACCAGCTGCTCCACGTACGGTCTGTACGTCTCGAGCCGCTCGCTCTGGCGGTACGGGCCGTACGGGCCGCCGACATCGGGCCCCTCGTCCCACGGCAGCCCGAGCCAGCGGAGTGTCTCGGTGACCTGCTGCTCCGAGTCCGCCCGGTACCGGGCGCGGTCGGTGTCCTCGATGCGCAGCACGAAAGCGCCGCCGGTCTTGCGGGCGTACGCGAGGTTGAACAGCGACATGTACGCGGTGCCGACGTGAGGGTCGCCGGTCGGGGACGGCGCGACGCGCAGCCGCGCCGGAGGGATCGTGTCGTTCATAGCGCCAGCGAGCCTAGTGCAGCGCGTCGACCGGCCGCCGGGCACGCATCGGCGGGAGCTGCCTCCTGCGCTAGTTTTTGAGCCATGACAGAGCCCGTTGCCGCGACCGACTTCATCCGTGACACCGTGACGCGCGACAACGACCAGCAGACGTACGGCGGGCGCGTGCAGACTCGCTTCCCACCGGAGCCGAACGGCTACCTCCACATCGGCCACGCGAAGGCGATCACCGTCGACTTCGGCATCGCACAGGACTTCGGCGGGCTGTGCAACCTGCGCCTCGACGACACCAACCCCGACACCGAGCAGGTCGAGTACGTCGACGCGATCGTGTCCGACATCGAGTGGCTCGGCTACGAGCCGGCGAGCGTGCTGCATGCGTCCGACTACTTCCCGACCCTGTACGAGTGGGCCGAGCACCTGATCACGACCGGCTTCGCGTACGTCGACGACCAGGACAGCGAGACCATCTCCGCGCAGCGCGGTGGGTACGGCAACCCCGGCGTCGAGTCCCCGTACCGCAACCGCAGCATCGACGAGAACCTCGACCTCTTCCGCCGCATGCGGGCCGGCGAGTTCGACGAGGGCGCGAAGGTGCTCCGCGCCAAGGTCGACATGCAGCACGAGAACATGCAGATGCGCGACCCGGTCATGTACCGGATCCGCTTCAGCCACCACCACAACACCGGTGACGAGTGGTGCATCTACCCCACGTACGACTGGGCGCACGGACAGTCCGACGCGATCGAGGGGGTCACGCACTCCATCTGCACGCTGGAGTTCGACTCGCACCGCGCGCTGTACGACTGGTACCTCGAGCACTGTCCCCTACCCGGCGACCAGCCGAAGCAGATCGAGTTCGCCCGGCTCGAGTTCACGCACACCGTGACATCCAAGCGGCGGCTGCTCACGCTCGTCACGGACGGCGTCGTGTCAGGGTGGGACGACCCGCGGATGCCGACGCTGCAGGGGCTGCGGCGCCGTGGCTACCCCGCTGCCGCGATCCGGGACTTCTGTCGCGACATCGGCACCACGAAGACGAACAGCCGGCAGTCGATCGAGGCGCTGGAGGCGTACGTACGGCGCGAGCTGAACCGTACGGCCCAGCGGCGCATGGCCGTGCTGAACCCACTGAAGCTCGTCCTCACCAACTGGCCCACCGACGAGCATGGCACCCCGGTCGTCGAGCACTTCGACATCGTCAACAACCCGGAGAACGAGGCCGACGGCACGCGGTCGGTCGCGTTCTCGGGCGAGCTATGGATCGAGGCCGACGACTTCGCCGAGGTGCCGCCTCCGAAGTTCTTCCGGCTGAGCCCAGGACGCGAGGTGCGGCTGCGCGGCGCGTACCTGGTGACGGCGACAGGCGTCGTCAAGGACGACTCCGGCGAGATCGTGGCGATCGAGGCCACGTACGACCCGGCGTCCAAGGGCGGCAACGCGCCCGACGGCCGCAAGGTGAAGTCGACGATGCACTGGGTCTCGGCGGCGCACGCGAAAGACGCGAGCGTGGCTCTGTACGACCGGCTGTTCGCGGCCTCGTACCCAGGTGAGAGCACGGGTGAGCCACTCGACGACCTCAACCCCCACTCTCTGGAGCTGCTCAACGGGTGCAAGGTCGAGGCCGCTCTGGCCGACACGGCGCCCGGCGAGGTCGTCCAGTTCGAACGGCTCGGCTACTTCGCCCAGGACGCGGCGACGCGGTTGCTGTTCCACCGCACCGTCGGCCTGCGGGACGAGTGGGCCGCGATCCAGAAGCGCCAGGGCTAGGGCTCAGCGCCCCCCGGCGACGTCGACGATCGTGCCGGTGGTGTACGAGGAGGCGTCCGACAGCAACCAGAGGATCGCCTCGGCGACCTCCTTCGGTCGGCCGGGCCGCTTCATGGGCAGCGAGGGAGCCACTCGTGCGGGTCGGCCCGGCTCCCCACCGCTGGCGTGGATCTCCGTCTCGATGATGCCGGGACGCACGGCGTTGACGCGGATCCCCTCGTCCGCGACCTCGAGCGCCAAGCCGTGAGTAAACGCATCGATCGCGCCCTTGGATGCGGCGTAGTCCACGTACTCGCCGGGCGACCCGGTCCGCGACGCCGCGCTCGAGACGTTGACGATCACGCCGCCCTTACCGCCACGGCGGGTCGACATGCGCCGTACGGCCTCGCGTGACGGCAGGAACGTACCGACGACGTTGACACGCAGGATGCGCAGCAGCCGCTCCTCGTCCACGTCCTCAAGGCGGCCTGGGTCTCGAGGATGCCCGCGTTGTTGACCAGCGCCGTGACCGTACCGAGCGTCCGATC